>JBCCFX010000026.1:0-26552 GCA_039029515.1 Planctomycetota bacterium | reverse complement strand
GTCGCGTCTGAGTTGAATTGATTCGACGATCGTTCGCGATCGTCGTGAAGACATTGCTTGTCGATCGGCAAGAAGGGGTTCGGCGTTGTTCGACAGGACGCCGCACCACCGTGAGCCGCTCGATTCCCGACTTGTTGGGACTGTCGTACGCAGAGGTGTGCTATGCACGTTCGTTGGCGCGGGCTTGAATTGCCTGCACGAGTCATTCTGGAAGATCAGTCACGATCCGAAAACTTCGGTCGCTTTGTCGTGGAACCGTTTGAGCGCGGCTTCGGGACGACGGTGGGCAACAGCCTTCGTCGCATCCTGCTGTCCAGCGTCGAAGGTGCCGCGGTGACCAAGGCCCGCATTCAGGGGGTGAGCCACGAGTTCTCCACCATGCCGGGCGTGATGGAAGACGTGACGGAAATCCTTCTCAACCTCAAGGGACTCATCGTGAGTCTCGATTCCGATGAGCCGAAGACCATGCGTCTTGCAGCGACCGGTCCGGGTGAAGTCACCGCGGACCTCATCGAAGCGGACACCGCGGTGACGATCCACAACCCGGATCACCTCATCGCCACGCTGACCGACGAAGTCGACTTCGAGTGTGAACTCACCGTCGGCAAGGGTCGCGGCTACCAGCCGGCGTCCGAGCAGTACGCGACGCGTGATGAGCAGGTGATCGGCGAGATTCCGATCGACGCCCTGTTCAGCCCCGTGCAGCGTGTGCGCTACCGCGTGGAAGACACACGTGTGGGTCAGAAGACGAACTTCGACAAGCTCGTCATGGACATCTGGACCGACGGCACGATTTCGCCGGAACTGTCGCTGGTCGAAGCGGCGAAGATTCTCCGCAAGCACCTCAACCCGTTCGTGCAGTACTTCGAGCTGGGTGAAGAGCGTGTGTCTGCAGCCGCGAGTGCTGCGGCGAGCGTGGATGAAGAACTGATCCGCAAGCTCAACATGCCGGTCTCTGAACTCGAGATGACCGTGCGTGCGAACAACTGTCTTGATTCCGCGAACGTGCAGTACGTGGCGGATCTCGTGCAGAAGGACGAAGCGGAACTGCTCGGCGTCCGCAGCTTCGGCAAGACGTCGCTGCGTGAAGTCAAGCGCAAGCTGGAAGAGCTTGGCTTGTCGCTGGGCATGAAGTTGCCTGAAGGCTACACACCACCGTCCGTCGTGGGCATGATGTGAGCCGCGTGCATTGACCATTCCCTGTCGACGATGAGAGTCGTTGACAGGATTTTTAGGAGACTCTGACGATGCGTCATCGAATCAACGGTAAACAGCTCTCGCGTGACAGCGAGCATCGCCGCGCGATGTTGAAGAACATGGCCGCCGGCCTCTTTGAGCACGGTGAGATCGAAACCACGCTGCCGAAGGCGAAGGCCGTGCAGCCATTGGTGGAGAAGATCATCACCATCGCGAAGAAGGGCGGCCTGCACGCGCGACGTGAGATCGAAAGCAAGCTGAACGATCGCAAGATCCACTCGTGGGTCGCGGATCCGAACATGCCGGAATCGAAGAAGGATAATCCCTACTTCGATCTGCCGAACGCGAGTGACATCGAGTTCAACCGGTACGGCGAGCTCCGCAAAGCGCCGCGTCTCGTGCAGCACGTCATGACGAACATCGCGCCGTTGTTCGAAGATCGCGATGGCGGTTACACCCGCATCGTGAAGCTCGGCAAGCATCGTCTCGGTGACGGCACGGATCTCGTGCTGCTGCAGCTCGTCGGCCGTGAAGATGGTCCGGAGATCGGCGGCGGAACGTCACGTCGTCGCGAGAAGATGAACAACCGCGCGGCGTTTGCGGCGAAGCTCCGCAAGGGTGGCGACGGTGCGGTCGCGACCGAAGAGCCGCCGGCCGCGGAAGCACCGGCTGACGTGTCAGACGACGCGCCGGTTCCGGTGGAAGACGCCGCGGACGAGAAGTCAGACGACTGATCGTCGCGGTCGACAACTGATAGACGCATGCATGCCGCTACCTTCGGGTGGCGGCATGTTGTTTTTGAGCGGTCAGCTTTCAGCTCTCAGCTGTCAGTCTTGTAGGGTGGGTCACTGAGGCGACCCACCCTACGGGCTGGCGCGATGATTGGGCCGTCGCTCGTTTCGATGGTGGGTCACTGCGGTGACCCACCCTACGGGGAGCCCACAACCCCAAACCCACAACCCAATGCTACACTCCTCGGATCATGCTCGAGGCACTGAACGAACTCGAAACGACTGGTCTGGCGGAGCTTGACGCCGTCGCCGATACCGACGCCCGCGAAGCGTGGCGCATCCGCTATCTCGGCAGCAAAGGCGCGCTCAAAGCGATCATGCCGAAGCTCAAGGATGTCGACAAGGCGGACAAACCCGCGGTCGGCAAACGCCTGAACGAGGTCAAGCAGAACCTCGAACGCGCATTCGAATCCAAGCAGGTCGGCGGACCCGCGGCGACCGGGCCGACGCTCGACGTCACCGAGCCCGGCATCGCGCAGGGACAGGGACGTCGACACGTTCTCAGCCGAACGATGGATGAGATCGGCGACGTCTTCGCCCGCATGGGATTCTCCGTCGCGTACGGCCCTGAGGTCGAAGATGAGTTCCACAACTTCAACGCGCTGAATATTCCCGATGATCATCCCGCGCGCGATCCCATCGATAACTTCTACATGGGCGGCGGACGTCTTCTGCGCTCACAGACATCCACCGTGCAGATTCGCGCGATGGAGACCATGGAACCACCGTTGAAGGTCGTGGTGATCGGCCGCGTGTATCGACCAGACACGCACGATGCAACGCATTACAGCATGTTCCACCAGATCGAAGGTCTGTACGTCGATCGCAAGGTCACGATGGTGGATCTGAAGACAACACTCTTCCAGTTTGCGCGGTCGTACTTCGGCCCCGAAGCGGAAGTGCGCATCCGGCCGAGCTTCTTCCCGTTCACCGAACCGTCGGCGGAAGTCGACATGAAGATGAAGGTGAAAGGCAAGATGCAGTGGGTCGAACTGGGCGGCTGTGGCATGGTCGACCCGAATGTCTTCAAGGCGGTCGGCTATGACCCCGAAGAATGGACCGGCTTCGCCTTCGGTCTCGGCATCGAACGCATCGCAATGCGAAAGTATGGCATCGCGGATATCCGATGGTTGTACGAGAACGATGCCCGATTCCTCAGGCAGTTCTGATCTGACGCCGATCAGGTTGGCTGCCGACGTCCAGGGAGCAACCGCATGAATGATGAAGTGAACGCCGGAACGCCGGACGATCCGCAGGCGCCATCCGAAACGGTGCCCGCGTCGCCGCAACCGCCTGGTGTGCCGGCGATGCCATCGTCGCCGCCGGTCGTGCAGGGCGTCGTGGCGCGGCCACATCAGTCCACGTGGCCGACGGTGGTGGGCATCTGTCTGCTGGTCTATGGCAGCCTGAATGCGCTCGGTGGATTCTGCGGCATCGTGGGGACGTTCTTCGTCGGCGCGCTGGGTGATATTTCGGCCGGTCAGCCTGGCGCACCGGACATGACGGTCGCGGACATGATGCCCGCATCGCCGATTGTCATGGCCGTGATGTCATTGGTGATGGGCAGCATCGCGGGGCTGCTGATCGTGTCGTCCACCGGCTTGTTGCGCCGTCGTTCGTGGTGCCTGAAGGCGTTGATGGTGTACGCCGTGGCCAAGATCGTCGTTGGTGGTTCGTGGACGATCTATCAGGGCTTCAAGCAAGTAAGCATGATCAATGAGATGGTGGATGCGCAGGCTGGTCAGGGCGGCGCGCCGCCGCAAGCGTTCATGTCATCGATCACCGCACTCAGCATCGGCTTCGGCTTCCTGTATCAAGTCGCCGTACCGGTCTTCGTGCTGATCTGGTTCATGCGCACCAAGATCCGCGATGAAGTGATGGGTTGGGACTAAAAAAGCCGCCGGCAACGCCGGCAGCTTTTTGGGTTTACCGTTTGTCGTTCACCGTTGTTCGAATCGGAGACGACCAACGACCAACGACCAACGACCAACGATCAACGGTCAACGAATAACGACAAACGATCAACGCTCAGTGTCCAGTTGCGGTATGAATTGCAGTCATCATCGCGTCGGCGTGATCCCAGTTGATCACGTTCATGAACGCATCGACATATGCCTTGCGCCGATTCTGATACTTCAGGTAGTACGCGTGTTCCCACACGTCGACGGCGATCAGCGGAATCACACCCCATGCGGTGAGGTTCTGGTGCTTCTCCGCCTGCATGACCATCAACTGACCGCTGATTGGTTCGACCGCGAGAATGCCCCAGCCGCTGCCTTCCACGGAACCCGCCGCCGCCTTGAAGTGCGCGGCAAAGCGATCAAACGTGCCGAAGTCGCGACGGATCTGTCGGCCGATGTCGCCGCCTGGCTCGCCGCCACCGTTCGGTGACATGCAGCGCCAGAATGCGACGTGGAGGAAGTGGCCCGAGCCGTGGAACGCGAGTTGGCGTGACCAGCGTTTCACTTCGCTGGTTTCGCGGCGACCATCACGAATCTCGGTCAGCGCGGCAAGTGCAGCGTTGAGGCCACGAACGTATCCCGCGTGATGCTTCGAGTGATGCAGTTCCATCGTGGCGGCATCGATGTGCGGTTCGAGGTCGGCGTAGCCATACGCGAGTTTGGGCAGGACGTACTCGCTGGTGTTCGGATCCCATCCCGTCGCGCTCGCATCCATCACCGGCTGGCTAGTCGGTCGCGACTGAGCGGCGGCGGTGGGAGAGAAGGACGTGGTGATGGCGGCGGCGGACGCGGCGCCGAGGCCCAGTGAGGTGAGCATCTGGCGTCGGTCGAGTGAACTGTCGGGTGTCTTCGGGGTCGGGGCCATGATCAGGTCTCCTCAGATCAAACGGCGTTCGGGGCCCGCCGGCTGTGTTGGCGATTGCGGTGAGAGTGATACCCTATGCGGTCAGAATCGAATTCCGCAAGCATGGATTTGAAGAGGACCCGATCGTCCATGACGTTTCTCGAAGAATTGACGTGGCGCGGCCTGCTGTACCAGACCACCGCTGATGACGATCTCCGTGCGCACCTCGCGAGCGGATCGCGGATTGCCTACGCGGGATTTGATCCCACCGCGGAAAGCCTGACCATCGGGAATTACATCCCGATCAAACTCCTGGCGCATTTCCAGCGAGCCGGCCACACACCGATCGTGCTGATGGGTGGCGGGACCGGGCTGATCGGCGATCCGTCCGGCAAGGATGCGGAACGCCAATTGTTGTCGCCGGAGCAGGTGCAGAAGAACGTCGCGGCGCAAGTGCGCATTTTCGAGCGCGTGCTGGACTTCGATCCCGCGAATCCGAACGCCGCGATCATCGTCGACAACGCAGACTGGCTGACGAAGCTCGGCTATCTCGATGTGTTGCGCGATGTCGGCAAGCACTTTTCAGTCAACGCGATGATACAGAAGGATTCGGTACGCGATCGCCTTGAGAATCGTGAACAAGGCATCAGCTACACCGAGTTCAGCTACATGATTCTGCAGGCGTACGATTTCCTGCACTTGCGTCGTGAGAAAAACTGCACGCTGCAGATGGCCGGTTCCGATCAGTTCGGCAACATCATTGCCGGCATTGATCTGATTCGGCGCGAGCTGCCGCAGGATGGCAACCAGGCATTCGGCGTCACGGCGCCGCTGGTGACGCGTGCGGATGGCAAGAAGATCGGCAAGACAGAAAAGGGCGCGATCTGGCTCGGCGCAGACAAAACGAGTCCGTACGCGTTCTACCAGTTCTGGATCAACGTGAACGATGACGATGTGATTCCGTTCCTCAAGTGGTTCACGTTTCTGTCGAAGGACGACATTGATGGTCTCGCGGCAAATCACGATTCCGCACCGCACGAACGCGCAGCGCACCGAGCGTTGGCGCAGCATATGACTGCGCTGATGCATGGCGATGAACAGTTGCACGCGGTCGAGTCGGCGACCGAGGCGTTGTTCAGGGGCAACGTGCGCGAGTTGCCGGTCACGATGCTGGATGAAGTTTTTGCGGATGTGCCGCACACGACGCACGACCGCAACGCGTTGGAAGGCGATGGCGCGGACCTCATCGAGTTGCTGCCGACGACGTCGCTGGCCTCATCCAAGCGTGAAGCGCGAGAATTCCTCGGCAACAACGCGGTGTCCGTGAACGGTGAGCGTGTTGGCGCGGACTATCGTCTGACGAGTCAGGATCTTCTGCATGGCGAAACGATTCTGCTTCGTCGGGGCAAGAAGAAGTGGCACGCGACACGTTGGGGCGCGTGAGCAGCCTGAAGGCTTAAGGCGTGCCGTTGGCGGCGCGACTGACGGTGATGCCGATATCTGGCATGGAGTCGTCGTTGCGTTCGACATCGACGCTGACACCGCCGGTGAGTGCGAGCTCGCGTCGATCCATCGCCATGAAGTACGTCACGGGTTTGGACGTGATACTGCTTTCGCAGTCATTGGATGAAAGGTGGACGAATCCGATGACGACCATCTCGCCCGATTCAATGGCGCTGATGACATCTCGCGACGCACGGACGGTCACGTCCTGGTAATTCGTCGGATTGAGATCAACGTCGAATTCTTCGAGTACTTCGTGCGGGCACGACAACTGGAGTCGGACGGAATCCAGTGTGGTCTCGCTGATCTGACTCTGGATCGTGAACTTCGCGACGACCTTCGATGGCTCGATCGTGACGCGATCACGGTCGAGGTCGATTCCTTCCGGCGGACGCAGCGCAATTTCAATTTCGTGTTCACGCCCTGGCGTCAATTGCGACAGCAAGGACGTCGTCCCGACGGCATCGACAACGAACGTGCCGGTTCGGCTGTCGCGCAGCGATGCGGGCATGGTCAGCGTCACCGAGCCGGGATCGACGATGGCGTCGCCGGCCAGTTGGGTGTTCGGCAGGGTGAGGCGCACATCGGCGCGAGCGGTCACGAGTTCATCGACACTGAGTTGGGCTGTCGTCGGGCTCGATCCGGTGATGGTCGCACCAGTGCTGCGAAGCTCATCGTGCTGGCGGAGGACGGAGACCAGATCGACGAAGTGCTGACCGGGATCGCCGGGGACGCCGTCGACGCCGATCGGCAGGTCGAGTGGCTTTTCGAGGAGTTGGATGGCTTTCTGAATGGCGAGGCGCGATCCTTCGATGGAGATCGAGACCTGCTGCGTATCCGTGTCGACGATGTACTGACCGGACGTCGGAGCGCGAAATTCGAGCCGAGCGAAGACATCCTGCTGGGTGCGCGTCTCGCCGGCGGCCCATGCCCAGATCAGGACGGTCACAGTGGTGACGACGATGATCGTGCCGAATTCTCGACGGAGGAAGTTCACGAGGCGATCCTTCTGGTCAGGCGACGTTGCGTTCCGATGGCGTTTCGCTGGTCGTCGGCGGCTCGATGTCGGTCACGGTGGGCGGTTCGATCGTGACGGCAAGTCGCCGGGCGATTTCATCGCGAATCTGATCGCGTGAGATATCGAATGTGATCTGGCCGCGCTCGGCGATGCTGATCGCGCCGGTTTCTTCGCTGACGATCACGACGACGCAATCACTTTCGAGGCTGACACCGGCGGCGGCACGATGGCGCGAACCCGGCGTGCCCATGATCGCGCCTTCTTCGATGAGTGGGAACTGCACGGATGCGGCGACGATGCGGTCATCGCGCACGATGACGCCGAGATCGTGCAGCGGGCTGTTGGGCCAGAAGATGGTCTCGAGCAGCCGCGCGCTGATCTTGGCATCGAGTTCAACGCCGACATCGCTCAGGCCGCCGAGTCTGACTTCCCGTTCGACCGCGATGAGCGCACCGAACTGGTTTTTGCTGAGGAACAGGACGGCATCGCTGACGGCTTCAATGACGCGCTCCGTCTGCGGCGCCCGCCCGAGCCTGAACATGCGGGTATGACCGAGCCTGATCATGGCCTGGCGCAACTCGGGCTGGAAGACGACGATCAGCAGGATGGCGAGCAGGCCGAGGAATCGGTTGTAGATGAAATCGAGTCGGCCGAGGACGTCGCCCGCGGAGCCCGCGACCCGGATGAGGAGCGTCAGCACGACCAGGAGCACGACGACGCCTTTAATGACACCGGCGCCGCGCGTCCCCTGGAGGAAGCGGAAGATCAGGTAGACGACGCACCAGATGACCGCCATCTCCACGAGGATCTCGAACCAATGGTAGTTCTGGATCAGCTTGGTGAGACTGGTGAGCATGTGGTGCAGGCCATTGCTGTGGAGTTCAGACCGGAGACAAGGAAGTATATCGAGCGCTGGTGCCCGATCGGATGATTCCTCCGGTCGGATCCTCTACGATGCCGTCATGAGCCGATTTGGAACGGACTATCAGGTCGCCCGCCCGACGGGACTTTGTGCCTCGACGGGCGAACCGCTGGAACCGGGCACGCCGTGCATGGCGACGCTCGTCGATCATGCTGAGGACGAGGGATTCGATCGCCTCGATTTTTCGCTGGATGCATGGGACGACGGTGCTCGCCCCGATCGGCTGTTCAGCTTCTGGAAGACGGTGATTCCGGAGCCGAACACCAAACCGAAGCTGCTGGTCGACGATGAGGTGCTGCTCGATGTGTTTCATCGCCTCGCGGATGATGATCGACCGCAGCGTCGCGCGTTTCGATTCGTGATCGCGTTGATCCTGATGCGGAAGAAGCAGTTGAAGTTCGTGGGCCGGGATGTGAGCGAACCCAACGAGGACGATGAGACGACCGAGCACTGGCTCATGCAGCCGCGCGGGGCGGAACCCGAAGTGACCCCGTTGCGTGTCCTGAATCCTCGCTTGACCGACGACGATGTGCGTGATCTGACGGATCAGCTTCGCGAAATTCTTCAGGGTGACTTGTGAACGCACGGCATGTGACCAGTTGTCTGTTGTTCGTGCTGATTGCGGCGATCATCGGGTGTGATGCCGGTCAACCGATCGAGTCACAGCCCGCGCCGCCAATCGTTGATGCTGCGCCGACCGTGTCGTATGACGACGTTCGCCTTGCCTACAACGCGCGTGTGGATCAATTGACCGAGATCTACTCGCGCGGCGTGGTCGAACTGAAATGGCGCGATGAGGCGGGCAAACAGCACGTCGAGCCGCAGGTCGATCTTGATATGTGGATCAACCTCCCTCGTCATACATCCTTCCGGCTTGAGAAGCTTGGCGAGGTCC
This sequence comes from Planctomycetota bacterium, assembly GCA_039029515.1. Classification (GTDB taxonomy): domain Bacteria; phylum Planctomycetota; class Phycisphaerae; order Phycisphaerales; family SM1A02; genus JBCCFX01. The sequence continues at coordinate 17,421 of JBCCFX010000026.1, read as the reverse complement.
TGTTGTGGGCTGGTTCTGACGCCGAAAGGTTCTGGCTGTTCGACATGCTCGAAGCGCCGACCGCGCTGGTCGTTGGCGATCACGCCTCGCGCGGTGCCGGCGATGAATCGCTGCGCATTGCGCCGCTGCTTGTGCTTGACATGATGGGCCTGGCGCACTTGCCTGATCGCGCAGGTGTAGCAAAACCGGTCACGATGGTGGACGATTCGTGGCGTGTAGAGACGGTAACGGATGAACGTCATCTGGTGATCTATCTGGATGCGGAGACGCAACGACCGCGCGCGGTGGAATTGCTTGGCGATGATGGTCAGATTCGCGCACGCAGCATCATCAGCCGCGAAGCGCGGTTGGAGATTCGTGGCGTGATCTCATTGAATCAACCGTTCGTGCCATCACTCATCGATATCGATGTGGATGACGGCGCGATGTCCATGAAAATCGCGCTCGGCGAGCCGACTGCCGATGGGATCGAATCGGAACTCAACGTGGTGTTCGATCGAAATCGGCTCGCGCAGTCGCTCCGACCGGATGAGATCGTCGAGATTGTTCCTGCTCCCTGAGCCGCTTCGGGCCGTGCTGATGCCGTGCCCGGCTATGATCGCGACATGCAGACCCGACCTCGCATGCTGATGACCGTGGTGATCGGCGTGATCATGATCATCGCGCCATGGTGTGCGGGGCAGGATCCCGGTTCGCCCGCGCGCCCGTTGCTGACCGCGACGGCAGAGGATCATGCGTGGTTTGTGTTGGAGCCGGATCCGTCCGTCGAGATCGCACGGTGGAAGCTGTGCCATATTGCAGTCCATCGTGAACCGATCTCGTATCGCGTCGTTCGGCAATTGCGACATCGTCCCGCGGCGATAGCGGCCGCCGGTGACCGGCTGTGGATGCTGTACGACGACACGCCGGACGATCCGATGATCGATCGCACGGTGCATGAATTGGAAGTGCGGGAGCATCTGTCGATCGAAGGCTACTTCTATGTGTATCCGCGTGACCGTGAGCCGATGCTTGGCCGCATTCCCGGTTCCGGTGCCGTACAGGGCTTCGTCGGGACCAGCGATGGACCGTGGGTCATGCTCGTGCCGGATGCTCGGCCGCTACCACCCGATGCCGACCCTTCGGTCGGCGTTGAAGCGCCCACGATGCAGCGGTGGAATGCGACGCTGCGACGATTCGACGTACTGGACGGTCCGGCGGACTGGACAAGTGCATCCGCCTATGACCGACTGCTGCGCGTCGATACGACGTCAGCCGGCGCTGATCTCGTCCGCGCCCTGCCGGGCCTGGCCGGTGAAATCCGAATGCACATCTTCGATGCGGACACATCGACGTTCAGCGCGCCTGTGGCGTCGCCATGGTCGCCGGCATCGACGGTGGACATGCTCGGAATTCGCGGTAAACGTCTCGCCGTAGGGACGACGTCGGATGATCCCATGATGTGGATCAGCTACTTGCGTGCTGACGATGCCACGACGCTCGCGCGGGTGCCGATTCCCACGCCATCGTGGGGCATCATCGGGCTGGGCAGCGACGTCGGGGTCATCGAGCAACGTGACCAGCAGCCCGCATTGCGAATCATTGACGGTCTGTCGGGCGACATGACAACTGCGGCGTTACTGGAGCCGCATCAGGGCACGCCGCAGTCCATTCGAGCGATGGCGTTCCTGTTCGCGTCGATCGGATCGGTCCTCCTTCTGGTCCTGGTGCTGAAACCTGGCTCGAAAACCACGCTGGAGATTCCGCCGGAATTTGATGTGACGCCGCCACCGATTCGATTGCTTGCGTTGTTGATTGACCTCGCCCCGGGGATTGCGGTGTCCATGTTCGTGCTTCGCGCAGAAGTTGCTGATCTCCTTCGATTCCCGTATCTCGCGGTCAGCATGGCGCAAGCGATGCCGTTTCTCGTCATGGTCGGTGTTTCGATGGTGATCGTGACCGCGTTGGAGCTCGCCACCGGAAAGAGCGTCGGACGGCGCGTGGTGGGGGCGGCACTGATGTCGGAATCCGGCGGGACGCCGCGTCCTCAGGCGATTCTGATACGCAACGCGGTCAAAATTATGACCCTGATGGTGCCGCCGATGCTGATCTTCGCGCTGGTCACGCCCAAGTTGCTCGGTCTGCACGACATCCTGTCGCGGACCACCAGCGTCGTGCCCGCGGACGCGGCCACGCATTCCCCTGACTCCACCTGATCAGCTTTGCGCTGAATGCTGGAGATGCGCAGAACTTGCGGCCGATATACGTTCTCGAGGCGACTGGATTCGCCTGGTGATATCGTGCGCGGCACGACCGAGACGTCGTGCATGTTCGCAGTGAGGCAGACCGGTGACAGACGATCGGGTGCAGGAGCAGGAGGCTCCGGACATCCAGGACGAGCCGACGAAGACCCGCGAGCCGCGGACGCCGCTCGCGTGGTCGCAGGTCTGGCAACTGCCCGCGATCCTGATCAGCGGGGCGTTGATCATCGGAGGCGTTCGGTCGGCGATGCACCGGGCACCAGGCCCGGACTTCGACGGCGTTCTCGACCAGATTGATGCGTCGATCGTGGCCGAGCGCTATGAGGAAGCGTCGACGTCGCTCCGTGACGTCATTCAGCCGAACCTCGCCGAGGCATCGACGCTCCAGAAGGCACGATTCCATGCGCTGGTCGCCGACTGGATCGCCGCCGCGATGGCCGTCGGTGAGATCGCTCGCGATGATGACCATGTCAGCCAGGTCGATGAGTATTACACCAAGGCGACCGAACTCGGTCTCGTCATGTCACCGATGCGGCTCGAGCGCTGGGCCGATGCACTCCTCGATGCGAATGAACTCGATGATGCCCGCGCCAAGCTCGATGAACTCGACGTGCTGGATATCAGTGCGAGCGATCCGGACATTCGCAGCCGACGAAACCGCGTTCTCCGTCGTCTGATCGAGCTGACGCTTCGCGCGACAGATCTGTCCGCCGATGAGAACCTTGCACTACTGGACGACTATCTCAACGACGCCCGACTAGATCTGCCGGATCGACTCTGGGCGTACGCGCGACAGGCGGAACTCAGGCTCGAAGCCGGTCGAGCAGATTCGGCACGCGATCATCTTCTCGTCGCGTTGCGGCGTCTTGACTCTGCGATCTCGTCGTCGCGTTCGACGCACCCGGGCGAGCTGTACACACTGCTTGGTCGGTCCTATCTGGATCTGGGTGACAGTGAGACCGCGACGCACTATCTGGAACATGCGCTGACGATCCTTCGTGACACGGATGCCGCTCGCGGCGATGCGCTGGTGCTGATGGGCACGATCGCAAAGTCCGAGGGTGATCTCGAAGGCGCTGCTGATTCGTTCGCGCGAGTCGTCGAGACGTTTCAGGGTACGCGCAGCTACCTGCCCGGCCTGCTCGGGCGAGCTGAAGTCAATTCGATGCTCGGCCACCATGAGCTGAGTCAGTCGGATTACGAAACGCTCCGGGAGCAGCTTGAGCGAGAGGGGCCGCGCCGCGATCTGACGCGCGAACGCGTGGCGGTCAGTCTGCAGGACCGACACAACGCCGTACTTCCGACTGGTCAGCTTGAACTGGCGATCAGTTACGCCAAACTCGCCGAGCAGTACTTCGCGCCCGCTGATGTTCCCGCCGGCGTGTTGTATCTCATTGCCCAGAGCAGCGGTGAGATGGCGCGGCGCACGCTTGGTCCCGAGGCGTTCGACACCGAAGGCGATCCGACCGAAGCGTACGCCTCGCTCCCGCCGAGCGATCGATTCGCCGCGAGCGAAGCCTTTGCGCAGGCGGGCTCGTACTTCGAGCGTCATGCGCGTCGCGTCGCGGAGGATGCGACGCAGGATGATCGATGGGCGAACTCCCTTCGGCGCGCCGCAGAGAGCTACGACCTTGCCGGTCGGCCGGACCGTTCGATCGACTTGTTCCTCGAGTACCTCGAACGACGCGGCACGGAAGATGCCTATCGTAACCAGACGATGTATCGCCTCGCTCAGGCATATCAGGCCGAGTTGCAGCACGACAATGCTGCGACGTGGTACGAGACGTTGATCGATGAGATTGATACCGGCCCGTACGCGACATCCAGTTACGTTCCTTTGGCGCGGTGCTACATTGCGTTGGATCGTCGCCAGGAAGCCGAAGCGCTGCTCCGCGATGTCGTGGATGGTCGTCTTGGCGGCCTGAAACCCGATGCGCTGGATTACCGCCGCGCGTTGGTGGAACTCGGTCGGATTCACTACGACCACAACAACTTTGAACGTGCAATCACGCTCCTGACGCAGGCGCGCGCGCGGTATCCGGATGATCCATCGTTCTACGAGCATACGTATCGGCTCGCGGACAGTCATCGTCGGTTTGCAATCGCGCTGCGCGAGAAGGTCGAACAGGACGCGACGTTGTCGCCAACACAGCGCATGGCATTGAGCGATCAGCGTGAGACATCGCTTGATTCAGCTCAGGCGTTGTTTGATGAGGTCGTCAACACGCTTCGGGCATTACCTGAGGAACGCCGAGGTCGTGCGCAGAATGAGCTGATCCGCTACGCGTCGCTGTACCGAGCTGATAACGCCTTTGAGCGCGGTACGTATCCGGAAGCGATCGAGTACTACAACGAGATCGCTCGCGAATTTCGCAACCATCCCGCGTCAATTCATGCGCTGATTCAGATCGTGAACTGTTACGCCGAGCTTGGGGACGAAGTGCAGATGATTGCCGCCCATGAGCGGGCGACGTTCCGCCTGGCGCAGCTGCCGGATGAAGCATTTGATTCGCCCGATGCGCTGCTCGATCGCACCGCATGGGAGAACTGGCTGCGCAATCTACCTGTTGGCCGGCAGGTGTCGGCGAATACTGAGAGTTCGGCGCCATGACGCGCCTGGAGATGATCCGATGACAACGACCGATATGTCGACACCCGCTGCGCATCTCGTCGCACTCCTGACCACACAGGAGGATCGCGTGGCGCGCCTTGTGCAACTGGCATCTCGTCAGACCGCGCTGATCGCGGAGCAGAAGACGGACGTCCTGCTGTCGATTCTCGAACAGCGCCAGAAGCTCATCGGGGCGTTCTCGCAAGCGCAGAACGAAATCAATGAATTCGCGTCAAAGATCAATGATGGCACGCTCGACGTGACGCCGGATGAACGAGCGCGGATTCGCTCGTTGATCGACGGCATCAGCACGCGCATCGAACAGGTCGTGGCGCGCGACGCCGAGGATCAGGACACCCTGACCGCGTGGCAGCACACGACCGGCGACAAGTTGCGTCAGATCGGTGCGGCGAACAAAGCTCGCGGCGCGTACCTCAAGCCGAACACGTCGACGAATCGCTTCGCTGATGCCCAGGGATAAGTCATGAGCACCCTCGCGTCGACAACTTCGTCTCGGCTCCAGGATCTCGCGGTGGATGATCTCCGCGAGCTCATGCAGATCGTGACCGAAAGTACGCAGGCGTTGCAGTCGACGCATGAAGCGTTGCAGCACGAAGTTGTGCATCTCAAGGGCGAGCTTGCCGAGGCCAATCGACAACTGAAGCGCTCGCGCGAACTCGCCGCGCTGGGCGAGATGGCAGCTGGTATTGCGCACGAAATTCGGAACCCGCTCGGATCGATTCAGTTGTATATCCAGATCCTCGCCGATGATCTTCGCGATCGGCCGGACGATGCAGTGCTGTGCGCCAAGATCGAGAACGCGGTGCAGTCTATGGATGCCATCGTTGGGGATGTGCTCGCGTTCGCGCGTGATGTTCGGATTCGCCCTGTCGCGACGACGGCAGGCGATCTGCTTCGGCGCGCCCTTGCGGGTGCCGAAGCACTGATCATCGCGCAGCATGTTGACGTGGCCTGGGGCGATGACGGCGACTGCCCGATCGAAGCGGATCCTTCGCTGATGGTTCAGGCGATTGCGAACCTGATCCGCAACGGTATCGAAGCCATGGCCGAAGCGGCCGTCGAGGCGCCACGCCTTGAAGTCTCCGCTGCGATCGATACGCGGCGTGTGCCCGGCGGCGATCGGCAATCATGCCATGTGATCTCAATTCGTGACCATGGTCCGGGTCTGCCGGAAGGTCAGGTTGATCGCATGTTCAATCCATTCTTCACGACGCGCGCGACGGGTACGGGGCTCGGACTTGCCATCGTGCATCGCATTCTCGATGCGCACGATGGCTTTGTCGTCGCGACCAATGATCCCGCAGGTGGGGCTCGAATCGACCTCTGCCTGCCTCCACACCAAAAGAGTATGCAAGACGAACAGCTCGATCACGTTGAGGCGGCCCACGCGGTTGCCCGGACGGTTCGTGAGGAGCTGGTCGAAGGGGAATCCTCATGACGCGAATTCTGATCGTTGATGACAAGGAAATGATGCGTGACAGTGTGGCGACGACGCTCGCGCGCCGATCGTACGCCGTGACCACCGCCATGAGTGGCGAGGTCGCGCTGCAGAAACTCGCACAGCGCCAATACGACGTCGTCATTACCGATCTGCAGATGCCATCCATGACCGGCATCGAACTGGTCGAGGCGATTCAGCGCATCGATGAATCGATTCCAGTCATCGTCATGACCGCATATGGCACGATCGAAACCGCCGTCGAGGCCATGAAGCGCGGCGCATTCGACTACATCACCAAGCCGTTCACCGGCGATGTACTGACCGTTGGCGTCGAGCGTGCTTTGCGGCACGTGCGCCTTGCCCGTGAGAATGAGGTGCTGCGCACAGAGACGCGCGACCGTGTTGCCGCGACGCCCGGTTCTCGGCACGCACTCATCGGTGACGGGGCAACGATGACAGACCTGCGCGATCAGATTCAACGCATCGCCGACAGTCATGGCACCGTCCTGGTACACGGCGAATCTGGCGCGGGCAAGGAGATTGGCGCTCGAGCGATTCACGCGCAGAGTCCGAGGCGAGATCGTCCGCTGCTCGCGCTGAACTGTGCCGCACTGAGCACGAGTCTGTTGGAGTCAGAACTGTTCGGCCACGAAAAAGGCGCGTTCACCGGCGCAGACCGGCTGCGCAAGGGACGATTCGAACTGGCGGAAGGCGGAACGCTCCTGCTCGATGAGATCAGTGAAATCGCGCCGGAAGTCCAGGCGAAACTGCTGCGAGTCCTGCAGGAGAAGAGTTTCGAACGCGTCGGCTCGAGTACAAGTCGCGAAGTCGATGTGCGTGTCATCGCCACAACGAATCGTGATCTGCCGACTGAAGTTCGAGCCGGCCGATTCCGTCAGGATCTGTACTACCGACTGAACGTGCTGCCGCTTCGCATTCCGGCGTTGCGTGAGCATCTCGAAGACATCAGCGAGCTTGTGCAGTACTTCCTCTCACAGGTTGCGACGCGTGAAGGCAAGCCGGTGAAGCAGGTCGATGATGAAGCGCTGCAGGTTCTTCGGGAATACACCTGGCCAGGCAATGTTCGTGAGTTGCAGAATATCTGCGAACGTGCGTCAGTCCTGACGGCTGGCGAGACGATTCGTGCGGACCTGATTCGACCATGGCTCGATCCGCGGCTCGCACAGTTGACGGCGACGCCGGATGAAGCGTCGGCGACCGCCGCACGGAGTGCGATTCCATCGCAGGCCGTTGAAGTGAAGCCGTTCGAAGGTGATGGCGTCATCGTCTGCGATGGTCAGCGGACGCTCGAGGACATCGAACGTGATGTGATCGTCGCGACCCTTCAGCACCACAATGGCCATCGGCAGCGAAGCGCGGCGGCTCTCGGCATCGGTGTCCGGACCCTCGGGCTCAAGCTCAAGAAGTGGAAGGAACAGCAGATCGTCTCGCAGACACTGTGAGCGCGGTGTGATGGACGCACAATGATCAAGAGTGTGACCAATGGTGGTGCGGTGGATGTCCTCGAACGGCTCATGCAGTTCGCAGGCCAGCGCCATCGCATCATCACGAACAACATCGCCAACATCTCGACGCCCGGCTATCGGATGCAGGATGTCTCGGTCAAAGGATTTCAGGCGCAGCTTCAGGAGGCGATTGATGCGCGTCGCAATGATCCCGCCACCGTCGATGGCCCACTTGAGCTTCGTGAAACCACGCAGGTTCGGGCGGAGAAAGATCGGCTGGATTTGCGCCCTGAACCGATCGGCACCAACATTCTCTTCCACGATCAGAATGATCGAGATCCGGAACGACTTGTGCAATCACTGGTTGAGAACTTCGTCGCGTTCCGGACAGCAGCGCAATTTCTGCGCAAAGAGTATCAGTTGATCAACATGGCGATCACTGAACGGCCGTAGTCACCACGATTGGCATCGCATTTGTAGGAATGTCGGTTGATTGGCCGACGGACAGAGGGACGAACAGATCATGTATGGCGCATTGGACATCTCGACTTCGGCGCTGGTGGCAAACCGTGTGCGGATGGAGGTCATCTCCGCCAACATTGCCAATCAGGGCACGCTGCTGAACGCAGACGGCCAATACGAGCCGTACCAGCGTCGCGATGTGTTCATCGCACCGGGCGATCCCACGACCGGCAGCAACGAAGGTGTTCACGTGGCGGAGATTCGACTGGACGAAGGTCCGCTTCGCCCGCGCATGGAACCCGGTTCGCCGTATGCCGACGAAGATGGTTACGTGTATTATCCAAACGTCGATCCGGTCGTTGAGACGATGAACGCGATGGAAGCATCGCGGTCGTACGAAGCGAATGTGATGGCGATTGAAGCAACAAAGGCGATGACGAGCATCGCGTTGGAGATCATTGCCTGAGTTCGCTCAGGTGACTTGAACCATGGCTGATCCGTTAGGGCTCATCACGACGACCGGAACGCTGCCGACCGAGATCGGGCGCGGCGCTTCATCGGTGCGCCCGACGCACGATGGTCCGTCGTTCAAGGATGTCCTGAAGTCCCAGATTGATGAAGTCAACGCGTTGCAGCAGGGTGCACGCGAGGCGGTTGAAGACCTCGCGAGCGGCAAGCGCGACGATGTTGAAGGTGTGATCCTGGCGACGCAGCAGGCGGAAACCGCATTCCGGCTGTTGCTGCAGGTTCGCAACAAAGTGATGGACGCGTATGAGGAGGTCAAGCAGATCCGCGTCTGATGTAATTTTCTCAGCCGCTTGATCACGCTGGAGAGCGACGATCGGTGGTGGCTCGTACTGACGCCAACAGGCATGGAGGCCGCTTCATGGCGCAGTTCAAACCGAAGTACGCGGCTGTCGTGAAGCAGCTGCAAGGCATGTCCATGAACGCCCGGCTGTTGATCGGCGCGTTGGTGGTCATTCTTGCGTTGTCGCTGATCCTCGTGGCCGATTACGCCGGCCGCCCGGACCTGGTTCCGCTTGCCGTTGATCTCAATCCCGACTCCCGCGCCGAAGTGGTGAACTTCCTTCGGACTCGTCAGATTCGCTACCGCGAAGAAGCGGGCGATCTCATGGTGCCCATCGAAGAACGCTATACCGTGCTCAGCGAATTGCAGAACGGGCAGATGATCTCCTCGGATCAGATCGACTTCGATCAGCTCGTTCAGCAGGACAGCCCGTTCATGAGTCGGTGGCAGAACCAGAAGCGGTGGCTCGTCGCCAAGATGAACGTCGTCGGGCACGTGGTCTCGGGCATGAAGGGCATCCGACGCGCGACGGTCCTGATCGACGTGCCGGAGTATGCCCCGGGCATCGGTCGTTCATATGTCGCACCATCGGCGTCCGTGTCGGTGGAAACGGATGGAACCACGCTCAGTCAGGACACGGTCGATGCCATTGCACGAATGGTCGCCGGTGCGCACGCCCAATTGACCGTCGAGAATGTGGCAATCACCGATCTGACAACAGGGAAACCCTACCGAGCTCGCGATGACGCCTCATTGCTGACTGGCAACTACCTCGAAGTGCAGCAGAACAACGAGCGCATGTATTTCGAGAAGATCGAGCGCGCGCTCGGCTTCATTCCGGGCGTGAACATCGCGGTCAATGTCATTGCCGATGCGCGCGAAGTTCGAAGCAAGCGGACAGACTACGAGAACCCGAAGCTTGGCGTGCTCTCGGAACAGAGCCGAAACGTCAATTCGCTCAACCAGAAGAACGGGCCGGCGCGGCCGGGCATGGAGCCGAACACCGGTCTCGATCTTGCATCGTCCGCAGGGTCGCAGTCATCAATGTCCGATGAGCAGAGTTCCACTCGATCCGTTCCCGCGTTCGGGAACGACACGATGCATGTGATTGACGGGCGCGGTTATGCGTTGAAGATCAACGCGACCATCGGCGTACCGAAGTCGTACTTCGTCGGTCTGTGGCGTGATCAGGATGGAGCGGCGGAAGGCGATGTGCCGGATCCCGCAGCGCTGCAGACCATCGTTGACACCGAGACCGCACGCATTCGTGCGCAGGTCGAGCCGTTGATCGACACCGGCGAGATCGAAGGTGCCGTCCAGGGCATGGTCAGCGTCTCGATGTACAACGATGTGGCGGTCGCCGAAGCATTCGGTGGCACCGCGCTCGGCGGCTGGACCGGCGTGCCCGCAGGGGGCGACGGCTCGGGCGTGGTCGGCGGCAGCCTCGTCAAGTATCTGAGCCTCGGCGGACTCGCGGTCATCAGCCTCGCGATGATGTTCATGATGGTGCGCAAGGCCGGATATCGAGAAGAACTTCCATCCGCAGAGGACATCGTCGGGATCCCACCGGCACTCGCGGACCTCGAGTCAGAACTCGTCGGCGAGGCCGTCGAATCAGACACGCCGATGGATGGCGTCGAGATTGACGACGACACACAGCGGCGCAATCAGATGCTCGAACAGATCAACGATGCGGCGAAGGAACAGCCCGAGGAAATGGCGGCGATTCTTCGACGCTGGATTCGTGACGACTAATTACACAGGTGCCGCATGGCGATTCGACTCGGACAACAACTTCCCAAGTCAGCCGATGAACTGGATGGTATTACCAAGTCGGCGGTGCTGTTGTTGTCGCTCGATTACGAGTCCGCCGGTGGCCTTCTGCGCGAGCTTTCGACGGAGCATGTTGAGGAAGTCACGCGCGTGCTTGCAGGACTTGGCGAAGTCCCGCGAGAGTTGTCCGGCGCTGTCATCGAGGAGTTCTATCTGCTCCGCATGGCGACGCGGTACTCCAAGGAAGGCGGGCTCGACTACGCATCGATGCTCCTGAAGGATTCTCTGGATCCCGATGTGGCGTCGAAGATGATCTCGCAGATTCAGACGCAGGTGCAGAAGACGCCGTTCTCGTTTCTCCAGAAGGCGGAAAGCGAGAACCTCATGGCATTCATCCAGGATGAGCATCCGCAGGCGATTGCGCTGATCATCAGCCATCTCGCGCATCATAAAGCCTCGGAAATTCTCGTCGGTCTGCCCGAAGAGAAACAGATCGAAGTCGTGCGGCGCGTCGCGAACATGGAACAGACGAATCCCGCCGTGATTCGTGAGGTCGAGGAAGGCCTCGAATCGCGCCTCGCGAACATGTTGATGCATCCGGTCGAGAAGGTCGGTGGTGTGCAGACGGTGGCGGAAATTCTCAACCTCGTCGATCGCGGCACCGAGAAGTCAATCCTCGATGGTATCGAAGCGGAAGACACGGAACTGGTCGAAGAGATTCGTCGTCTCATGTTCGTGTTCGAGGACATTCTCATGGTCGACGACAAGGGCATTCAATCGGTGCTCAAGGAAGTCGACAACGACGAGCTCATCCTCGCGCTCAAGACTGCGAGCGAAGATCTCAAAGAGAAGGTGTTCGGCAACATGTCTGCTCGCGCCGCTGATCTCATCAAGGAAGACATGGAATATATGGGTCCGGTGCGACTCAGCGACGTCGAAACGGCGCAGCAGCGCATCGTCGATATTGTGCGCCGCCTCGAAGAAGCGGGCGAAATCATCATCTCCGGTCGCGGTGGCGATTCGGATCTCGTGGTGTAAACACCGGGAGGTTCCTTCGTCATGTCGCTGATCAAAGCCGACCAACTTGGCGTCTCGCCGCAAAGTGGCATTGTGCTCAAGCTTGGCGATCTCCGAGCAGAAGCGGATGCGCTGCTCAACGACACGCGCGCTCGCGTCGCGTCCATGATCCAGCAGGGACAGGCGCAGGCGCGCGAGATTATGTCCGATGCGTCAGAGCGCGGCTACGAACAGGGGCATACAGAAGGTCGTGAGCAAGGACTTGCGGCTGGCCGTGAGGAAGGTCGCGTGGAAGCGATCGAATCGTATCGTGCGCAACTGGATGCGCTGATGATACGATGGCAGCAGGGCATCGACCAGTGGGAAGAGGCGCGCGCCGCCATGCTGCGTGACGCCGAAATCGATGTGCTTCGTCTCGCGTTGACGTTGGCGGAGAAGGTCATCCGGCGATCTATCACCGTCGATCCATCCATCATCGAGTCGCAACTGCATGATGCATTGGATGCTGTCGCATCGGCGAGCCAGGTTGATGTCAGTATTCACCCTGATGATCGTCCGTTGATCGAGGCCTCACTTCCCGCGCTGCTCCCTGCGATGGTGGATGCTCAAGAAGTCTCGCTTCGCGATGATGACTCGATTGAACGCGGCGGGTGCGTTGTCCAGAGTGGGCGTGGCGTGATCGATGCACGCATCGAAACGCAGATCCACCGACTCGCCGAAGCGCTGCTGCCGGATGACCATCCTGATCTTACGGATGAGGTGACGACGTGACCGCGCTGTCGCTCGCGCGCGAAACCGCGCGGGACATCGAGCCGCGCGCGTTGACCGGAACCGTGACGGCAGTGCGCGGCCTTTCCGTGTTGGTCGAAGGCTTACCGTTACCGGTTGGTGCGCAAGTGCGCCTCGTGCGTCGCGGTCCCGGTTGGGATGAACTGCGCGGTGCGATCGTCGGCTTCGATGGCGAGCGTGCGATCGTTATGCTGTACGGCACATCGGTCGGCGTCGGACCCGGCACGGCGGTCTGTGGCGAGCAGTCATCGCCGATGGTGAGCGTCGGCGAGTCGTTGCTCGGTCGAGTGATCGACGGGCTTGGTCGACCGCTTGATGAGCAGCCTCCGCCTGTGCTCATGGCACGTCGCCTCCTGTTGCCGCCAACAATCAGCGCGATGCGCCGCCGGCGTATCGCCGAACCGATGGTGACCGGCGTGCGCTCCATCGATGGCATGCTCACCCTCGGGCGTGGACAACGCATCGGCGTGTTCTCCGGGGCCGGCGTCGGGAAGTCCACGCTGATCGCGAGCATTGCTCGTCATGCATCATCAGATGTGAACGTGATCGCGTTGATTGGTGAACGTGGGCGCGAAGTTCGGGACTTTCTCGACGAGGCGCTCGGGCCGGAAGGTCTGGCGCGAAGCGTTGTCATTGTGGCCACGGGCGATGAACCACCGTTGCTTCGTGTGCGCGCTGCCTACCTTGCCAGCACCATCGCGGAGTACTTTCGCGATGAGGGTGCGGACGTCATGTTGATGATGGATTCCGTCACGCGATTCGCGCAGGCCCAGCGTCAGATCGGTCTCGCCGTCGGTGAGCCACCAGCCACGAAGGGGTATACGCCATCGGTGTTTGCGAGCCTGCCTGTTCTGCTCGAACGCGCGGGCGCATTGCAGCGCGGTGGATCAATCACCGGGCTGTACGCGGTGCTGGTCGAAGGCGATGATCTCAACGAGCCGATCTCCGATGCGGCGCGCGGCATTCTTGATGGTCACCTCGTGTTATCACGGCGTCTTGCATCACGTGGTCATTTCCCTGCGGTTGATGTCACTGCTTCCATCTCTCGTGTTGCCGACGATGTCTGCGATGACACACATATTGCCGCGCGATACCTGCTGCGAAGGCTTATTGCCGCCCATGAGGAAGCTTGGGATCTGATTCAGGTCGGTGCGTACGTTGAAGGCAGCGATCCTGCGGTCGATGCTGCACTCACGCTGCAGGAGTCCATATTGAACTTCCTGCAGCAATCACCGCGAGACGCCGGCGCGTATCCGGAAACATGTGCGGCGTTAGTCGATCTGGCCATGCAGGCAAACGCATTGATGGAAGGTGCGCGGTCGTGATTCGTGATGAGGTCAATTGGAGCGTGGTGCGATGAAGCGATTTTCGTTTCGACTCGACCCGGTCCTTCAACTCCGTCGTCGCACGGAGGAACAGCATCTGCGCACTGTTGCAACTATCGAGCAGGAGCGCCGGAAGCTCGAAGATCAGCTCCGTGGTCAACAGTCGCGAATCACGCAATCCAAGTCGGCATGGTCAGCATCGCTCATCGGCCCGTTGGATATGCACACCTTGCGAAGTCAGGCGCACGGATCTCTCGATGCCGTCCGCACGGCGCAGCAGTTGGCGATTCAACTTGCCGGTGTGCACCGACGGCTCCGTGATGCGCGGGAGCAACTGAACGAAGCGATCCGAGCTCGTCGCGCTATCGAACTCCTGCGCGACAAGGCGATGGAGACGTGGCAGGCGGAAGGCGAGCGGGCAGAAACGGCGATGCTTGATGATGTGTCGAATGCCATGCGGCAGATGCAGGATGAAGTGCTATGAAAACGCTCTGGAATATGGTCAGTGTGCTCGCAGTCGCGAACCTTCTCGCGCTCGGGATCTTTGTGGGTTGGCTCTGGAAGACGGAGCGACTCACCGTCGATCGATTGCGCGATATGCGCTCGATGATGATGATGACCGCAGAAGAAGAAGCGCTTGCGGCCGCGGAGAAAGCCACGCTCGATGCGGTCGCCATGGATGAAGCCGCCGCCCGCGCCCGTAAATCAAATCCGCCGCTGCCAAGCGGCGTGCTGATCAACCAGCAGCAGGACGCATCGATGACCGATGCGCAGATTGTCCGTCGGCTTGAGGATGAGAAGAACATGCTCGTCCAGCAGCTTCAGCTGAAGACAAGGCAGATCGAACAGGAACGTGAGTCATTCGAGAAGGAACGGACGGCATGGCAGAACGCGACCGAGAGCGAGCGCCAGCAGCGGTCCGATACGCAATTCGCGAAGGTCGTGAGCCTCTACGAGAGCATCCCGGCGAAACAGGCCAAGGAGATGCTCACCAATCTCGTCGACGATGATGCCACCGCGCAGGCCGTGGCCTACCTCAACGCGATGCAGCCGCGGGCGGCAGCCAAGATCATCAAGGAACTTAAGACCGACGTTGAGAATCAACTGGCAACGGATTTGCTGGAGAACCTTCGGACCTACGGCATCGCCGCCGAGGTGACGGAGCCAGCCACGAATGAGCCAGTTGCTGACAACCCTGCAGATCCTGCCACAAACACCGGTTTCTGAACCGCGAACGCCCACTTCGGCCTCCTCAGCGAGGCCCGATGGGTCGGATGACACGTCCATCTCATTCGCGCAGGCATTGCGCGACGCGGGCCGAACCGACGATGCACCGCGCAAAGATGCGCCGCTCGCCGATGGCACGCCAACCGGTGAAGCACGCGACCGGAACGCCGAAACATCCGAATCGCCCGTGGCCACAGATGATGCCCGCGTTGATACGGATGCAGAGACCCCGCGCACCGATACGACGACCGAAGCCGCCGATGAGCCAGTTGATGAAGCCGCCGCCGACGTTGTCGATGCGGATGTGGATGCCATCGGCGATGACCCGGCCCACTTGGATGATGCCGAAGCCCCAGTTCTCGCCGCCACAAACGTGGAATCGGCACGTCTGAATACCACGGTTGGATCCACAACGCAGCAGGCCACTGACTCGGCACCCGTTCGTCAGGTGACGGAAGCCGCAGCGGTACCAGCCGAAGTCGTGGATCAGGCCCAGGTTGTCGACCACACCGCAGGGACCACCGAACGTCAGGACGGCAGCGTGGTCGATTCCAACGTCCGGACCGCTGATGTAGAGCAGGTCGAGGTGACCACCTCCGCTACTGCACCGGAATCGACGTCAACAACACGATCCGCAGACGTCGCGACGACCGTCGATGTACGCCCGACCGACGCGCGACGAACCAATACGACCTCGTCGCCATCGATCGATCGAGTCACGGCATCAGCCGGTGAAAACGTGACGACGACCGTGTCATCAACGGCGCCAATCGCCGGTGAGGCATCAGTCTCGTCCAACGTTCAGGCGGCGGCCGACACGGCCAGGTCGAATGACGAGCAACCGAGCACGCCGGCGCTGGGACGTCTTGCCGACGTTGAAGCGCGCGTCCAGGGCGTACCTGCACCGACGGTCGAACCGCTGGTGGCACCCGACACGTTGACGACCACATTGCGTGGCAGTGGTGGTGAACAGCAGGCGACGACAACCGTGCCGATCGCGACATCGATTCTCCCTGATGGTGAGATCGACGAGAATGCATTCGCCGGCCGGATTGTGCGTGGTCTTCGTGCCATGATCAACCAGCAGGGCGGAACATTGAACATGCGTTTGACGCCGCCGGAACTCGGCGACGTCCGCATCGCAATGTCGATCAATCGAGACGTCGTCTCTGCACAATTTTTCGCACAGTCACCAGAAGCACAGGCACTGCTTGACAAGCACCTTGGCACGCTTCGCGCGTCGCTCGAACAGCAAGGCATGACCGTCGAGAAACTACAGGTCCATCACACGACCGCCACACAGAGCGCGAACGCGAGTGCATCCGGTGAACAGGATCAGGATGACACGCGCGACGCCAGTGATGGCCAGAGCCGCGGGCGTCAGGATGGCGATGACCATGACAGTCGTGATGACGACCGACACGAGCGTCCGTCATTCGACAACGTGTTCAACGCTGACGCATCACGACCAGCCACCGTTGAGACAGGAGCAACGGCATGAGTTCGATTTCCAGCAGCCTCGGCGTTGACTCCGCACTTCGTGAACCAACGAGTCGGTTCAACGAACTCTCATCAGAAGAGTTCATTCAGATCATCTTCACCGAACTGTCCAACCAGGATCCGTTCGAGCCGAACGATTCCTCCGCATTGCTTGAGCAATTGAACTCGATTCGCTCCATCGAATCCGACATCGAGTTGACGGATAAACTCGAATCGCTCGTTACCGAGAACAAGCTCGCATCCGCGAGCTCCATGATCGGCAAACTTGTCGAAGGTCGGTCCGAGGACTTTGATTCGGTCACCGGCTTCGTGGTCTCGGTCCTGCGACAGGGCGACGACATCACACTTGAGCTCGACAATGGTGTTCGCGTTCCCTCCGACAATGTCCTGACCATTGTGGATCCTTCGATATTCTCCGCACCGCCTGCGGCGACAGCGTCTGAGCCGGAGGATCTCGTGTGACCGGCAGTGCGCTGCAACTTCTTCGACGACTCCAGCCAGCGGTGCCACCCGGGCACCCGGACTCGGAACGCGTGCGCCAGCAGCCGCGTTCGCCGATTGAGCGCGAGTCTTTTGACCAGTTGCTGACGCTCGTCAGCGATGGTCATGTTGCATCCGGTCGCGACGTCGCGATCGCGTTTGAACCTGAAACTGAATTTACGAACGATGAACTCGATCGTCTGGCATCGGCGTCGGATCTTGCTGAAGCCCACGGCGCGAACAGCGCTGTTCTGGTCATGG
>JBCCFX010000025.1:0-27737 GCA_039029515.1 Planctomycetota bacterium | reverse complement strand
GTACATCCATACGAACGTCATCATCTTCAGCTACTGCCTGATCTTCATGGCGTCAGTGACCGCGGTCATCTACGTCGTCTATCGAGGCGTCAAAGCCGCCCGCGGCAGCAAAGACGGTCACGGCGAATACGCACGTGTCGGTGGCGCCGGCTCGCTCATCGTGACTGGACCGGATGGCTCGAACACGCTGAAATCCGAACGAACAACGTTCGGCCAGGTGCTGGATGGCACGACGATGATCCTGATGGAACTTTCGTTTGTGCTGTTGTGGGCCGGTATCGTGATGGGTGCGATCTGGGCGGACCATTCGTGGGGTCGACCGTGGGGCTGGGACCCGAAGGAAGTCTTCGCGCTCAACACGTTCATCATCTTCGCCATTCTCATCCATACGCGCATGAAGGTGCGCGACAAGGGCATGTGGACCGCAGGACTCGCGATCGTCGGATGTGTCGTCATGCTGTTCAACTGGATCGTGATCAACTTCACGATTTCCGGGCTGCACAGCTACGCCGGCGGTTGATCGAGATCGTTGATCGATTCAGAAGCCGTCCGGCATCCACGGACGAACTGTCGGGAACGCCGCATCCGCGCGCGCATACACGTTACGGGGCGCAGCACCAAGACCGGCGCGACAGATGTCCGCCAGCGATTGGTGTCCCGCGAACAGCGTGGCGAGGCCGTGGATGCCCAGCTTGATGGTTCCCGCGCCGCCGCGCTCCACATGGCCGACACCGTCGTTCAGGTGCAGCGTGTACGCGCCGGTGTTCGCGGGGATGACATCGTCCGTAATATCAAAGTCGAGCGACAGTGAGACTCCAGCGGGATAGCCACGCGCTGCCAACGCCGTCTCAACGTTGACGATCCGCGTCATCCAGTGATCACCAAGCTCAACGGTGTACGTCTGTTCGGGGAGCAGCGCGAACAGCGGATCGCTCGGACCGCGACGAAGCCGGGCGATGTCGCAGACCGAACCGTGGCTCGCGATCAGACCGAGCAAGGCCCGGCCGGCGGCGGGCGTGGACGCCATGATGTCGGTCACCACGAGAATCATGTCGTGCCCTGCGGCGTCTTCCCGGCGGAGATAGAGATAGCCGGTGACGATGCCGTCTTCTTCGACGACATAGGCGTCAGCGGCTTCCCCGCCAGGCTGTACGAGCCGATCCCACAGATACGCATTGCGATCGAGGTGGCCGTTGTGGTCCGCGGCATCGGCCTGCTGCAGTGCACGAATCGCCGGTTCGTCGTCGGGCTGTGTCGTCCGCACGGTGACATGGCGTTCACGGACGTTGATGCGCGGAACGTTCAGTGACGTGCGCCACGTTGCTCCTGCGCGCTCGAAGCCGGACCGTCGATACAACACTTGTGTCGCGGGGAAAAGGGATGAGATCGGCGCGGCGCCCGTGCGATGTAACTCGCGCATCGCTTCGTTCATCAGGACTGTCGCGGCGCCGCATCCTCTCGCTGTGGGATGAATCGCGACGGTGGCAATGCCACCCATGTCGATGCGCTGGCCGCCGAAGTACTGGCCGAGTTCATGAATGATGAGACCGCCGACGATATCGCCGTCAGCGCGAATAAGGCGCATGGTCGATTCGGGAATGATCTCGAAGAACCGATCAGAGCGCGGTCCGCTGAAATTGAACGCGAGACGAATGACGTCTGCGAGCTCGCGCGCATCGCGTTCATCGGTGATTGAACTGTACTGGAAATCAGGCATTGGCGTCGTTTGCTGCGCGGGTTGTTGACGTTTCGACCGACAGCACCTCGCCTTCGCGCAAGACGGCAATGGAAGTGCTTGTCGGATCGAAGTCGTCTGGTAGATGGATGAGATGCATGCGATCCCGGATCGCCGCCGGCAACGCTTCAAGGTCTTCGATATGCGTGTGTACCGGTCCGAGGTTGCACTCGTGCACGATCACATGCGCGGCCGAGAGCCACTCAATGTGGGCGGCTTCAAACGGTGTATCGCCCGACCAGCCGAACATCGCACCGTCGGGGTGCCGCACGGTTAGCCCGATGGTGGGAATGGAATGGCCGGTGAATCGACACCTGACGGTCAGGCCGGCGATCGTCGCGTCAGCATCCGGCTCGATGATGTGCACATCGAAATAGTCCTCGAGTGTCGATGGCTTCCCGTCCTGCATCGGTGCATCCATCGCCGGCGCTAATCGCTCCCACAGTCGTGCGGCAACCGGCGCGGTGGTGTGCAGGCGCGGCGTTCCGGTCTTCGAATCCATGCGATGCAGGAACCGCCGGTAAAACCCGAATGACTCCAGGCCATTGCAGTGATCGCCATGCAGATGGGTCAGGACGATGTCGTTGATGTCGGCGACGCCAACATTCCAGCCGGCGATCGCCGATGCATCGGTGAGCGCTCGGTGGATCAGGTCCGGGCAGTCAATGAGCAGCAGTCCCTCGGGACCGCGCACCACCGCGCTCGACCCGAAGTGCCGGCACGTGAACGCATCGCCCACGCCTGTGATCATCACCTTCATGATGCATGTCCTGTGCCACTCACGTCGGCAGTCTAGCAGACCGACGAACTCCTGATTCCATCGTTGCCGAACATCAGCCGGTCTTCGATGATGCACGAAACTGGTCACGACGTGAGAGGTTCACATGGGGCGAACGGGAACATGGCGACTGTTCGTGGCGGCGTATCCGGATGCGTCGTGCGCGGCAGCGCTCGCGGGCATCGTTGATCGCGTGTGCGATCTGCCCGCACATCGCGCGACACCAGCGCACCAGATTCATCTGACGCTGCACTTCATCGGGGAGGTCACCGCGCGCGATACGGATGACACCATCGACACGGTCCGGCACGCCGTACACGGCATCACCGCGTTCGACCTTGTGCCCGAGAAGCTCATCGTGCTGCCGCGCCGTGGACGTTCGCGCGTGCTCGCGGTTGAGACGTCTGCGCCATCTGAACTTCTGGAAGTGCATCGACGTCTTGTTGCCCGGTTGGCCATGGCACCGCGTCGGCGATCAGGCGATCGCTTCGTGCCCCATCTCACGATCTGCCGATTTGCGCCGCCGACTGATGCCACATGTGCGCTGCCTGACGTCGATGTGCCGCCGTTCTCGATACAGGAAATTCACGTGATGCGGAGTGTGCTGCATCCGGATGGCGCAGCACATCGTTCGATCGCGTGCATTCCATTGGTGTGACACGGAGGCGCATCATCCGTTATCGATCCATGTCCACTGGCCGTGGCGCTGTTCCAGGGTTGCGGAGCCTATGACGGCATCGCGATTCAATGGTCCATGGATGTGGGGGTACAGATGACCATCATCATCGGCTGCGGGCGCATCAACGATCGGTGCGTCCACGCGCTGGCCATCAATGATCCAGACCAGAAGACGATCTTGGTTGCTGTAAAACCGCTGCGCCACGCCGATCAGCCGGTCGCGCTCGCGCGTCGCGTGGATGAAGCCTTCGCGTTTCAGTGATTCGGGCGCGTAGACGGCATCATCCGCGGGCGGATGCTCGAGAAGGTGATAGATGAGATCGGATGTCTCGTGAATGCGTCAATGATGACTACAGAATCGACGCATGCGCGGTGCGCACACTCAGTCCTGCTTCATCGACTCCTTGAGGTTCGCACTCGGACGGAAACTCACCGTGGTCGACGCCTTGATTTCCATCGGCTTGCCGGTGGATGGGTTATGACCGGTCCGCGCGGCACGATTCTTCTTCTGAAACGTACCGAAGCCAACCACGCTGACGGCATCATCGGCACGAATGCCGGACTCGATGCACTGAATGACAGCATTGACAGCGCGTGTTGCGGACGCGCGTGAATCACCCAGTTCAGCCGCTACAGCGTCGATGAGTTCGCCTTTGTTCATGTCGACCCTCCACAGTCGGTGCATGTGAATGAAGAAATGAATTGCGCCGCCCGGGGGAACAAATGTACTGCGTTCGCGCCGTTTCGGCTACCGCTTTGCGAAAACGATCCGCGCTTGTGGATGGCCGCTACACTTGGTGGACAAGTCGTCGCATCGTGTGACGCGGTTGTGCATTCAAAGTCGGACCGGCAACGTGACCGAACGCCCGTGCATTGTGCAATGCGAGCATCTCGATGAATCGGTCGTGGCGTGGTTGAAGGAACGCGCGGACGTCGTACAGGCAGATGTCGGCACGACCGCATTTGATGACGCGATCGGTCGCGCGCAGGGACTCATTGTACGAACCAACACGCAAGTTGACGAGGCGTTGCTCGAACGCGCGCCTTCCTTACGTGTCGTCGGTCGCGCGGGCGTCGGGCTTGACAACATCGATGTCAGTGCTTGCAGATCACGCAGCATCGAGGTTGTGTATACGCCGGACGCGAACACACAAGCCGTCGTGGAGTACGTCCTCGCGATCATGCTCCGCCACCTGCGGCCGACGCCACCGCTTGATGCTCCGATCGGCCCGGATGAATGGCGGGCAGCACGAGCGCAGCACGTCGGCATGCGGCAGCTCGCCGAATTGACGGTCGGAGTTCTGGGCTTCGGCCGAATTGGATCGCGTCTGGGAGCCGTCCTCGCGACGCTGGGCGTCCGTGTGCTTTATCACGACCTCCTCGACATCCCGGCGGAACGCCGTCATGGCTGCGAACCTGTGGATGCCCGCTCGCTCGCCCGAAACGCTGACGTGATCTCGATTCACGTGGATGGTCGTGCTGAGAATCGCCATCTCATTGACGCAGCATGGCTCGCGCACTGCAAAGCCGAAGTGATCATCATCAATACCAGCCGTGGATTCATCGTGGACAACTCCGCACTGGTCGCCACGATGCGGTCATCGCCGTCGGCCCATGCCCTGCTCGACGTGTACGACCCAGAACCGATTCCCGCCGACGATCCAGTCTGGTCCTGCCCGAATGTCACCCTGACGCCACACCTGGCAAGTCGAAGTGCGGCCGCGATGCGCGATATGAGCTGGGTCGCGCGAGATGTCGTCGCGGTCATTCGTGGCGAATCGCCCGCGTTCCCCGCGCCCGCATGACCGCGCTGACGCTCCCGCACAGTTCACTATCATGACCGCTTCCCTGCACCCGTTCGTCTGATGCCGCGCCACGGAGAACCCAATGGCCTTTGAGATCGATATCGTTCACGCCCGGCAGATTCTCGATTCCCGCGGGAATCCGACCGTTGAATGCGAAGTCGGACTTGCCGGCGGCGCCACCGGTCGCGCCGCAGTGCCGTCTGGCGCCAGCACGGGCGAGCACGAAGCCGTCGAACTGCGTGACGATGACCGCTCGCGCTATGCGGGCAAGGGTGTCACGAACGCGGTGCAGCACGTCGTCGATCACATCGCGCCGAGTCTCACCGGATTGGATGCGCGCGATCAGGAAATGATCGACGCGATCATGTGTGATATGGATGGCACGCCGAACAAGAGCCGTCTCGGCGCGAATGCCATTCTCGGCGTGTCGATGGCCGTCGCACGCGCCGCCGCCGAGGCAACGCATCAACCGTTGTATCGCTATCTCGGCGGGACCGGCGCCAAGGTGTTGCCGGTGCCCATGCTGAACATCCTGAACGGCGGGAAGCACGCGGACAACACGGTGGACTTTCAGGAGTTCATGATCCAGCCGTGGGGTTTCGATTCGTTTTACGAAGCGCTTCGCGCCGGCGTGGAGATCTACCACGCGCTCAACCGCGTACTTCGCGAAAAAGGCCTGTCGAATGCTGTCGGCGATGAAGGTGGCTTTGCCCCTGACCTCAAGGACAATGAGGATGCGCTGCGCTACATCATGACGGCGATCGAAGCGGCGGGATACGTGCCTGGCGAGCAGATCTTCATCGCGCTGGATCCTGCGATGAGCGAACTCGCCAACGAAGCGCGGGCCAAGGGCAAAGAAGGTTATTGCTTCTTCTCCAGCGACCCGAACCGAATCGCATCCGCCGATGAGATCATCGATATCTGGGCCGACTGGTGTGGACGGTATCCGATCCGATCCATCGAAGATGGACTCGCCGAAGATGACTGGTCAGGGTGGGCGACACTGACCGAACGTCTGGGTGAGCGTGTGCAGTTGGTCGGCGATGACCTCTTCGTGACCAACAAGACGTTCCTCCAGCGCGGGCTGGATGAAGGCTGTGCCAATTCAATCCTCGTCAAGGTCAACCAGATCGGTACGCTCAGCGAGACGTTCGATACGGTCAACCTTGCGATGCGCAACAACTACACCGCGGTCATGAGCCATCGTTCCGGCGAAACCGAAGATGCGACGATTGCTGACCTTGCGGTTGCCATGAACTGTGGACAGATCAAGGCCGGCGCGCCGTGTCGCAGTGATCGCAACGCGAAGTACAACGAGTTGATTCGCATCGCGGAGGATCTCGGCGATCACGCGTTGTACGGCGGCGCGCTATGGAACAAGGGTTGACGCGACAATTCACGCGAGTTCAATGCGCGGATCGACCCAGCGGTACAACACGTCCACGGTCAGGTTGAACAGGATCAGCATCGTTGAGTAGATCAATACGACGCCCATGATGAGCGTCAGATCTTTGCTCAACACCGCATCGACGAAGTGCTGGCCAACGCCCGGCACCGCGAAGACTTTCTCGACCACGAACGATCCGGTCATCGCGGCGGCGGCGGCGGGGCCGAGGTAACTCAACACCGGCAGAAATGCGTTCTTCAATGCATGCGTCATGATGACGCGTTGTTCAGGCAGACCCTTGGCGCGCGCGGTACGCACGTAGTCCGCACCGAGTTGTTCGATCATGCCGAAGCGTGTCAGCCGTGCGATGTACGCCGCCGGCGGCAATGAGAGCGTAAGCGCCGGAAGTGCGAGATGACGGAATCCGCCCCAGCCTGCAATCGGGAACCAGCCGAGCCAGACCGCGAAGACGACGAGCAGCACGGTGCCGACCACGAACGACGGCAGCGAAATCCCGATCAGCGCAATGATGAGCGAGCCGAAATCCACAAGTGACCCCGGGCGCACACTTCCGATCACGCCCGCGGTGAGGCCGATGACGCACGCGAGCAGCACCGCGGTCAGGCCGAGGATGACCGACACGCCGAGACTGTTCGCGAGGATTTCGTTGACGGTCCAGTTTTCGTGTTTGAGGCTTGGGCCGAGATCAAACGGTCGATCGTGCAGGCCAAGGGCCCAACTCACGCCGGATGCCTTGCCGAGGTAGTCGAGATAAAACACAACAGGATTGTCGAGGTGATACTGCGCCTTCATCGCTTCAACGATTTCCTCAGGCGGCCGGCGGCCCTGATCACCTTCAACCGGGTTGCCGGGTATTGCCCACGCGAGCAGGAACGTGATCGTGTAGATCACGAGCAGGATCAAAGGCATCTGAAGCAGTCGGCGGATGATGAGTCCGATCATGCGTCATCATCCTTCTGCGCATCCAACTGGAACAGGTACTGCGTCAGGCGCGGATGATCACTGATGCCCTGCACACGGTCCGGTTCATACATGTACACCTGAAGCAACTGGCACAGCGGCAGCAGCGGCATTTCGCCCTGGTCGCCGAACAGATATGCCTCGCAATCGCGCAGCGCATCGAGTCGCGCCTGCGGATCAAGAATGGCGCGAGCGTCATCGAGCATCTGATCGAAGGTCTCGCTGGCATACCCGCGGTCATTGTTGCCATCGGTGGAGCGGCACAATTCGAGGAATGTGGTCGGATCGCCGTAATCGCCGTACCAGTTGCCGCGGGCGATCATGAACTTGCCTTGTTTCAGATCCTCTTTGAAGAACTTCGTGTCGGATGGTCGGAGTTTGATGCGGACGCCGAGTCTGGATTCCCACTGTGCCTTGAGTTCCAGCGAGATCCACTTGTAGCGCTGTGTGTTCGTCGTATACAGCATGTCGATCGTCGGGAACGGTTCACCTGTCGACCGACTGACCAGCACATTTCGATTGTCAAACTCGTAGCCGGCATCGCGCAGTTCATCGATCGCGCGATCGAGGTCATATCCGATGCCGTCCGGGCTCTCGTATCCCGGAATGGAATTCGGCGGGATGAACACGTTGACGACTGGCTCGTTGAGCCGCGTGACCTGGCGCACGATTGGCATTTTGTCGACGCTGCATGCGAACGCGCGCCGAATGCGTGGATCCGCGAAAGGGTTCGGTCGACCGTCAGCCAGTTCGGGCCGGCAGTTGAAGCTGTAGAAGTCGGTGCCGAACGTCGGAAACGTGTGGATGTTGCGACGTTCGCCGTCTTCGGGTGGTGGAAGCATGCCCAGCGCGACGTCGAGCGGGTGGTTTTCGACGTCAACGAGTTGTGCCAGCGCATCGCGATGGCGTTCTATGTAGCGCTGCCGTTCTTCGAGCATGTCAGCGCGATAGTCGGCGGTCACATCGGTGAGCCAGTCGACGCTGCCGGACTCGAAGGCGAGCACCATCGTATTGGTGTCTTCGATGGCCCGGACGACGATGGAGTCAGCCTGAGCACGCGATGGGTTCGGATAGTGCTCGTTGCGTTCCAGCCGCATGTCGCGTTTGTAGCGCCATTGGGTGACAACGTATGGGCCATTGCAGATCAGGTATTCGGGCCGCGCCCACTGGTGCAGTTGTTCGAGCCGGCCGGTCTGCGCGTTGAGCTTGACCCAGCGGCAGTCATCGAACGATGGTGCGGATGTTCCCGCCCAGCCTTCGGCGTGGTCGCGTGCGCGGGCCAGAGCGCTGTCAGGCCAGCCTTCGACACATGGCCGGTAGACCGGTGAACCAATGGCGAAGGCGACGAGATCGAGGAAGTAGGCGCACGGTTCGCGCAGCCGAACTTCGAGCGTGTGCGCATCCACGGCGCGAAGGCCGACCATCGAGTCAAAGTCGCGGCAGGTCTGATCCCACATCATGCGCGCTTCGGCGGCACGCGAGGTTCGTTCATCGAGCAGTCGATACCAGTCGCGCGTGTTCGGCATGTCCACCAGAACCGCTTCGATATCGTCTGCGGTCGCGCCAGCTGTCGCGAGCGCCATCTTCAGCCGCGAGAGTTCGCGACGAATCATGGAGCGACCAACGGCGGGCGGCGATGCGAGTTCGGCGGGATGCGTCGGTGCATCGTCAATCGCGACCAGTCGATCGTGCATGCCACGCGCGTGGGTGATCAGCGTTTCCTCATCGTTTGTGCCCCACGGATCGGCACGAAAGTCGCGCAGCATCTGCTGGCGGGATTCCCAGAACTCGCGCGTGCCGTCAATGACGAAGTACAGGTTGGAGTAGTCCGCCGCGGTATCGGGCAGGATGAGCCGACGCCATGCATAGATGAAGTCATGCGCCGTGACAGGCGCGCCGTCTGACCAGCGCCGATCAGGATGAATCGAAAACGTGTACGTTCGCCCGTCATCGCTGATCGTGGGAACCGCGGCGGCAGCCTCGTGCACCTCGAACGTTCGGTTGTCCCATTGCACCAGACCCTCGTACAGCCCATACGCCATACGGAAGTCCTGCGTGTAACTCATACGCTGCGGATCGAGCGTGAAGACATCAGCCCGATTCACGATCACCAGGTCGGACTCGGCGGCGGTACCGTCGAGCACCACCGCGATGAGCAGCGCAAAGGACAGCAGCACGAATGGTGCGACCAGTTTCATGGCTGTCAGTGTACCGGCGAACGGATCAGCGCTGATAGGGCGAAGTGCTCACCACGCCGCTCCATGCGTTGAGGGCGCGATCAAATTCGCTCTGGCGATCACTGCTCCATGCCGCCTGGAGGGCATCGCTCGCCGGCGTGACGTTGTCGCCGGTGGAGGTCAGGCGGTTGTTGATCGTGTGCAGCAGTGCTTCGCTGTCGGTGATCAGGCCGTCGAGTGCGGCCACGGCATCCCGGCTGGAGCGGAGGTGCTCCCAGTGGCCGACAGGCACGGACAGGGCGTCAGCGAGCAGAGGCCCGAGTTCACGGCCGATCGACCGCTGCTTCCGGTCGTCCTGCATGAGCAGGAACATATCGCGGAAGTCGATGATGGCGGCGTGCATGGCACTGATGTCATCGACTGTGGGGGCTTCATCCGCACTCAACAGGGTTTCGAGACAACCCTTGAATGACTCAAGCAGCTTCGCCCGGGCATTGGCCGCGATCTCCTCGATCACGTCGTCACCCTTATTGACGTTGTCGACGTTGCCGATCGCGGCGAGTGCGCCGAGGCCATGGCGGCGAGCCATCGCGTCGGTCTCGCTGATCGTGGCATCGCCGATCGTACGGACCACCCGGTCGATCGCTCGGCGTTCGGCGCCCTCGGAGGCCGCACCGGAGTTGATCATGTCGAGCATGATCGTCTCGCATCCGATAATCGCGCGTCGACGGACGAAGATGCGATCATCGAACGCCGGATCGACGTGCGAGGCGAGCAGGGTAAGGCCATCCTTCGTCCGGGCGGCCTGCAGGATGCGAATCGCGTTCACCGCCCGGTGGGGATATCGTTCGATGCCGTCGCGGCGCTCGATGAGTTCCTTGAGCGGATTCTCGATGACCTCGTACATCTCTCGGCGGAACTGCAGCGTCGCTCCCGGGGCGTTCAGCGGCCGGAGCAGCTTGTCACGGGCCTCTTCGACCTGCGTGGTGGATGCTGATTCATCCGCCATCCGGCCGGCCCAGTTCTCGCCGTACACCTCGATTTTCCGTCTCATCTCCGGCGTGATTTCTCGCGCACCGGTGATCCCGGAACCAAGGCTCGATTGAGCATGACTCGTGGCCGTCAGGCCGGCAAAAACGGCGGCCATGACCATCACAGTCGAGGCAAATTGTCGAACACCCCCGGTTCGAGCGTCCCGCACCATGGATTGAACTCCGTTGACGGTCATTTCGAGGAAAACCGTCGGCCCCGAAGAACCGATGACCGTAGCAGTGGTCCGGATATGTGTCAACGATCCGGCGTGAGCGATTCGGGCCACGCCAGAATCCGGCCGAACCCCACGTGGGGCGGCCTACGTACTATAGCCAGGCACCGATTCATCCATTCGCGTGAATCGCCCCAGGGGATCCCGTTGCGGTGGCAACTCAGATCAGAAGGACGAGACGCCATGGCTCGCCACATCCTTGCCTTGATCATCGGTCTGACACTGGTCATCCCGCCGGCAACCGCCCGGGCTCAGGACGACATGCCCGAACTGGACGCGATGATCGCGACGGAGATCGCCCGTTTCCTCCGCGCGACGAATGCCTCCACGCTGCGGACGCGAGATGTGTTCGATTCGGCGATCGCGCTGGCCGACCTCACGGTCGAGCTCGACCCTGACAACCTCCGCATGTGGCAGACCTACCTCGAGACCGCGCTGCACGCCGATGATGATGAGCGACGAGCGTTGGCTATCCGGGAAATGAACCGTCTGGATCCCTCGAACGAGACGATTCGACTCATGCGCTTGCAGGATGCGATCAACGCGTATCAATCCGTCGATGAACGGGCTCGCGCATTCGAGAAGTTTCTTCATCCGGACAATCGGTTTCGGCTCGGCCCCGCGGTGACCTCCCGACTCGCATTTGATTATGCGTTGATGCTTCGCCGAGCTGGCGACTCGGAGGGCTTTGCCACCTGGCTTGCCGAGTCGACGGCGATCGATCCCTCAAACCGATCTGCCGCCGCGCTTGCCGCGGGGTACTTCCAGCACAATGTCGATGACACGTACGGCGCCGCCGAACTTCTGACCAATGTTCTGCTCGCCGATCCTTCGGACACGAGCACGCTGCTGACGCTCTCGCAGACGTTGCTCGAAGGTGGTGCCTATCGCGGCGCAGCGCGCATGTACATGCTCTCGGCGAACGCATCGAAGCTGATGCGCAGCAATGTCCAGCCCGGCGTGCTGACCGATGCGTGCATTGCGGCCTGGGGAGCCGGGCGGACGGAAGACGCGCTGGCACTGATCAAGGATCGGCAGTTCATTGCCAACGTCACGGCGCAGAATATGAAGCTCTCCGAGGATCAGTCGCTGACGCGCATCGATGTCGGCAACATCGTTGGCGTGCTGGAAACAGATATCTGTCTGGTGCGGGCGGCGATTCATACCCGAGCCGGGACAGGCGAACAGCAAAATGCCTACGAGCAGCTTCGGACCTCGTATGCCCAGGCCGTGAACCGCATGCTTGACGACCGCGACGCATCGGCGGAGGCGGTCGCACAGCTCTTTCTCGAACAGGCCGCAGCACTGCTGTGGTTCGGCTACGACGTGGACACCGCAAGCGCGGCCCTGGAAGAAGCCGATGCGCTCGTGCCGCTGTCGGACGCCGCGCGAGCACGGTACGAGGCGCTGATCGCCCTTCGCGAGAATCAGCCGGAACGTGCCCTTGAGGTGCTCGGTGATCTCTCGAACAGTGACGACATGCTCGCGA
This sequence comes from Planctomycetota bacterium, assembly GCA_039029515.1. Classification (GTDB taxonomy): domain Bacteria; phylum Planctomycetota; class Phycisphaerae; order Phycisphaerales; family SM1A02; genus JBCCFX01. The sequence continues at coordinate 15,443 of JBCCFX010000025.1, read as the reverse complement.
TGCTTGTCTTTGCCGAAGCCTGTGCATCCGTCGGTCGCACACGCGACGCTGCGGAGGCGTATCTGCTGATCGGTCGCACTCAGCCGGGCACGGTGATGGGCGTGTGGAGTCAGGAAGCGCTGACGACGATCCTCGGTCGCCGCGTGCCCATCAGTGAAACCGCTGAGCGCCTTGAAACGCTTATTGAATCGATTCCAAAGTCATCCGATCGCCATCTGTTGGAACCGTCGACGATGGTGTCGATGCGACTCGAGCCGGTGGAGTCGACCTACACGATGTTCGGTCCGATGCTCCTGCGCGTCACCATCACGAACCACAGCGGTCGCCCGATCGGCATTGATACTGACGGTCCGATTCGTCCGCAGATCGCACTCTTCGCAACCGCTCGTATGGCGAACTTCCGCGGCGTCGAAGAATTGCCCGCGATGGTGATCGACATCGGCCGACGACTTCGACTCGAGCCACGCGAGAGCTACACGGTCATCGTGGACCTCCGCAGCTACGGCATCGGTCAGTACGTCAACTACCTGCCGCATGCGGGCGCACTGGTACGCGTGCGTGGATTCTCGAACTTTGTCGGGATGACCAATGGCGAGCTTGCGGCTGGTCTGCTTGGCATGCGAGCGGAGTCCAGCACATTCCGCGTCGATGGTGTTCGCATCGATAATGCATGGGTCCGCCGGGTCCAACAGATGACCGCGCTGCAGCGATTCGAGACCATTGAGCAAATGAAGGAAGTTATCGCGCTCGCTCACGTCGTCGCGCTGGGCCAGACACCGGACTCGCCCGCGGCGCTGGACATCGAACCGGAGTTGATCGAGTCTTCCCTTGAACTCGTGATTGAAGCGTTCGGTTCGATGACACCTCGGCAAAAGGCACTGATGCTGCTTCTCATGCCGCAGAACAAGCGATTTGAGCCCATCCTCGAAATCTCAATGCAGTCCGATGATCGACTGCTGCAGATCGTGCATCTTCTGCGTGGTGTGAAGTCTGAAGCCGATCCCATGTTGGCGGCGGGCGCACGGAGCGACGATCCCGGCGTGCGTGCGGTCGCATCCATGATGCAGACATCGTTCGAAATGCGCGGCGAAGCACCCGCAGGACTCGCGCCGGAGGCCAACGGTGCCCCCGGCCAGTGATCACACGGCGTCAAACGAACTGCCGTCCTGGTTCCGCACTCTGACGGCACACCGCATGTTTCGCCACGTTGGCGTGGCGATCGGGGTTCTGCTCCTCATTGCCGCGATTATTGCCGTCGCCCGGCAACGTCATGACGTATTCGATGCACTACGCCTCGTTGATGTCGGTGGCAGCGCCGTGCTGCTCCTCGCGACGGTCTTCGTTCATCTTGTCGCATCGGCAACCGTGTTTCACATCCTCACGCAGAAATACGGACACGTCCCATTCGGCGATATGGTCATGCTGATCTGTGGCGCAGCGCTGCTGAACTACCTGCCACTCCGCGCGGGCTTGTTCGGTCGTATCGCGTATCAGAAAGCAGTCTTCAACATTCGAGCAGCGGATTCCGTGCGCGTCGTGGTCGAGTCATTGATCCTCAGCGCATGTACCGGCGTGTGGGTTGTCATCGCCGCACTGAGTGCACGCGAGACAGCCGTTTCGTTCCCGATCATGCTTTGGTTCGGCGTCGTGCTGCTTGCGATCGGCATCATGACGCCCGCGCGGCGATGGTGTCTCGCCGGCATCGTGCGGTATCTCGAAGTCGGCCTGTGGGCGGTACGTTACCTGCTCGCGTTCGCCGCACTGGGAATTGACCTGCCACTCGATGCCGCCATGGTCATCGGCTGCATGAGCCTGGTCGCCAACCTCGTGCCGTTCTTCAGCAACGGCCTGGGACTGCGTGAATGGGGCGTCGGGCTGCTCACACCATTGCTGGTCGGCAGCGCGGTTGGCGTCACGTTGGAACTCGGCATGACCGCAGAACTCATCAATCGGGCCGCGGAAATCATCGCCGTATCCATCGCCGGCGGTGGTGCATTGATGTTGTTCGCGTCACGTCATCGCGGGGCGTTACGACGCACCACATGAAATCGGCGTCTCGCACGGCATGCCGGTGTCCATCACTTCCATGATGTATTCCTCGCCGATGTCATTCTGCAGGCCGTGAATGAGTACGCGATAACTCACGCCTTCTTCGGCGCACCAGGACATCGATGCGAATGGCCCGAGACCGCACGTGATGGTGTCGGCGCTGTCACCGACGCAGACGGGATCCACGCAATCGCCGCAGTAGACGTTGATGAACGTCTGGTAGAACGTGAAGCCGAACATGCTGTTGTCGCCACACGTCGACAGCGTCAGTTCGTTGCCGTTGCCGAGCACGCAGTACCAGCGGCCGCCGGATGACTGCGATGGCGCGGAACCATCGCTCAGTCCATCGAGGCTTGTCTCGCAGTTCAGCGCGTTGTCATCGGTGGCGAGGATGTTGTCGCCGACCATCAGAGGGAAATCGATGAACAGCGCTTGCGGCTGATCACAGAAGTCGTTGTCGAATGGCGGGCAGTCACCGAACGCCGTGATGACGAACACCATGTCATCGACATTGACGGTGTTGTTGCCGCACGGCGTCGGGGCGACGTCCGCAGGTCCGTTGGCCGATCCGAACGCAGCGACAACTTCGATGAGGTCGTCAACGTTGACGACGCCATTGCCGAAGGTCCCATCCGGGTTCGCCGGTGCACAATCGCCGGGACACTGTCCGAACGCGCTGCTGCCCAGTGCAAGCAACGCGATCGCGCCCAATGATTGTGACATGGTTGAGCCTAGTGACATTGCCTCACCCTCATCAGTCACGTCCATGCCTCGTGTTCATTACATGAAGTCCTGCAAGAGCTTGCAAGACTCTTCCTCGCATTTGGGTGGGCACATGTTCGGGGCGGAGGATCCTGCGGATGGGTGAATCGTCACCGTCTGGTTGATTCCGATAAGACAGGCAATCTGTGCCAACGACCAACGGGCGGTCTGCGCCCGAAGGTGCAAACCGCCCGTCCATGGTCTGGAGGTGGATTTGTGTGCCCGATCGCGTCGGGTGAGATGGCTCAGTCCATCTTCACGCCGGCTTTCTCGGCGGCTTTGCGGTTGGGATAGACCTCGATGCGATAGTTGCCGTCGGTGAGACCACCCTTGTGGTCGGTGTCGTACTCGACCTTGCCATCGCCGTCGAAGTCCAACTGGACCCACGGGTGCGTAAAGGCGCCCTGGCCGGTGGAGAGCTGCGGCTCGACCCAGACGATCTCGTTCGTGAACAGCGAGTGCACATCGGTGATCGCGTGGGCGAACGTGTTGATCAGTCGCGGGGTGGTCTTGCGGTTATCCCACGTCCACGCCGGGTTGAGGTCGTAGCACCAGTACACGGTGAACGTCGCGTCGTAGCCGAGTGCTTCGAGTGCCTGTTCGAGTTCATCGGCGAAGTCGTCGCAGTCATGCGTGTCCTTCACGAACGCCTGACCAGGGTTCTTCTTGCTCACGCCGGCGTTGTCGATGTCGAGGCTCAGCAGGACGAGGTCCAGCGGCAGTGTGTTGGGATCGGCCTGCGGGGCTTCATCACCGATCGTGACGTTCGAGTGCACGGCGTACGGCGTGGAGATCGCTTCCCAGACCGCACCGTTCTGAATGCTGCAGTCCATCGGTGTGGTGATGAATTCAAACCCGTTATCGAGCATGCAACGCATCAGGCTCTCGTTGAGCGTGCTACCACCGGGGACGACGGCGTTGCGGGTCAGGCTGAGGTCCGGACCGACGACTGCGCCGAGACCGATCTGCACGTCACGCTGAGTCACGGTAAGATCGCCAAGCGAGCTGCCGGGCTGCATCACGCTGTTGCTTCCGAGACGTGCATCATTCCCGACGGTGACGCCGCTGAGCAGCGTGGCGAATCGTTCAATCGTTGTGTTCGCACCGATGAAGACCGAGTCTTCGAGCAGTGATTGCGAACCGATCCACGTCCGCGGGCCGACCTGCACGTTGAACACGAGCTGCGTGTCCGCACCGACCACCGAGCCATCTTCCACGACGGTCTGGTCGCCGATCTGCGCGTTGGGGCCGATGATCACGTTCGCGCCAATCGTCGCGTTGGCACCGATGAACGAATTCGGACCGAGCTGCGCTGTCGGATGGACGTTCGCGGACGGATGCACGAAGGCCGGCGGCGGCGGGGGGAAGAACTGAGCCGGTGTCAGCTGCATCTCGAAGCCAGGCCCCGCAAGGAACAATTCGCTGAACGCGGAATCCGGCACGAACTCGCTGAAGCTATACGGCACGAGTGGCGGTGACGGCTGGGAGAAATCAATGAAGCCTTCCGCGTTCACGTCATACAGCGCATCAAGCTGCACCTGATCCAATGGGTTCGCGGTGTTGATGAACGTGAAGATCGGCTTGACGAGAATCTGGCCTTCGTATGCCCCGCCGTCCGGGAAGTCCTTCGTGACCTGCATCTGACCTTCAGAGGGATCAGCTGATAGTCCCATGCTGACAAGCCAGTTGCTGGTGCCAACATTGATAGGTGCGGTGCTCTGCAGGTTGAGTTCAACCATCTCGACGGGCACGATGTCGGTCGAACCGAGGTCAGGCAGTTCCATGTAATCAAGTCGTGTAATGACCGTATCGGTCGTCCCAAGGACGAACGCGCCGGAGGTACCGATCGGTACACCCTGGAAATTCACGACGCCATTGAACGGTAGTGAACCGGGGCCAAAGAACTCAGCGGGAAGATCGAGGTTCACCTGCGCGAAGCTCTCGTACAGTTCTGAACCGATCGGCGTCAGGACAGGGCACGGGCCGAACGCGTTGATGGTGGCGAGCAGATCATCGATGTTGATCTGACCATTGCCGAACGTGCCGTCGCCGTTGTCCGGCGCGGAGTCGCACGGACCGCCGGGATCACCGAAGCTGTTGATGACCGCGAGGAGGTCATCGATGTTGACCTGGCCGTTGCCGATGGTGCCATCGGGATTCTGCGGGGCGCAGTCGGCGGGGCAGGTGCCGAACTGGAGTGGCATTTCGCCGCCGGGCGCGAGCGGATCGGCGGCATTGGCGACCATGGCGAAGAGGGCGGAGGAACTGAGAAGGACGGTACGGAGGTGGTGTGCGGTGCGTGACATGGTGATTCTCCTGAGTCGCGGAGGTTGGTGGCAGTGGCGATGCCGACACACCGATCGCCTGATCCCGAGACCGCTCCGGGCGGAGGTCAGGACGAAGCTGTGATGCGTTGGCATGTGAGGCTGAGGTCGCGTGTGTTGCGTCCTCAATAGTGTTCTGCGCGAGACCGGCAAATCTCTCAGATGATCGGGGGATTTCCTGTAGGCCTTGTAGGCCGGGTTCAGCAGAACCCGGCACGAATCATCTTCAACGCCGGGTCTGAGCAATGCGAAGGCCCGGGTCGACTATGGACACGTGTCTGAATGCACGCCTGGATCCGCACCTTTGCGGACTCAGGTGCGGTGTCGTGGTGCGCCCTACACATGACGACACGGACAACGATGAACGGTCGACGGCGGGGTCACAGCCCCCGCCCTACAGCTTCATTTCTTTGATCGCGGCGTAGGCTGCTCGCGCGGCCCCGTGCATGTAGCCCCAGTCGCCGTCGCGGGTGTATGCCTCGCCGGCGAAGTACACCTTGTCATCGAGCGTCCGCGCGAGCGTCTTCGGGCGCGATTGTCTGAAGTCGGAATACGTCCCTCGAATGAACGGGCTTGTCGTCCAGTCCTGCGTGACGTGCTGCACGTAGTTCGTCGTGGCCGCACCATCGAACATCTCGTCGAGCTCGCCGAGCACCTTCGCAAGCAGAGCATCGTCATCAAGGCTGACGTACGGCGTCGCCCAGTTGCCATGCGCAAACAGGCCGAGCACGTGGCTGGAGCCGGGCTTGTTGAGACACGCGTTGTAGTAGAGAACCGATGAGTCACCCTCGCGCGGTTCCCCACCGATGACCACGACCATGTCCGGGTAAAACGCTTCCTTGAACTCGATGAACATCTTCAGACCGCCCGGCATGACCACGCCATTCAGGGCCCGTTGCTTCGACTCTGGAAGCGGTGGAACGAATGTGATGTCCCCGTCCTGCAGAATCTTCACGGGCACGGTCACGAGAGCCCGATCGGCGATCAGTTCCCGTTTGTCCTTCGTCTGCACGATGACATGGTCGCCTGACCAGTCGAGCTTCACGACCGGCTGGTTGCACTTCAGGCGGTCACCGATGGGCGGCACCATGTAGTCGTTGAAGAAGTCGAACCACGTACTGTCCTCAAACCGATGTTCACCGCGCCAGACGCGCGCCCACATGTTCGCCGTTGTCAGCCTGCCGCCGTTCCACGTCTTGGCCGTCATGGGCGTCCAGGGAACCGCGCGGTCGTGAGCCTTGTTGTCCTGAGACAACTCGTCCAGCACTGTGGACGTCGTGTGAATCCACTCGCCACCGAGATCGAACGGGAAGGCACCAAAGCCGTCATGTCGTTTGGCCCGGCCGCCATGAATCGGTGCCGCTTCGAGCACCTCGAAGTTGGCGTCCTGTTTCGCGAGCAGGAAGCCGGCGGTCAGCCCCGCGGCGCCAGCGCCGATGACGATGACATCGAGACGGTCATCCTTCGGGGGTTTCGAGCGTTGGGGTGCTGCATCCTGAACACGCGCGAACGCGAGGCTCGAGGGCGCGACACCGAGCAAGGCACAGAGTTGGAGGAATGCGCGTCGGTCCATATGGACACGATACGCGGCATCGCGGCGTCGGTCAGCCGCCGGGCACCATGCCGAGGTCCCGGCCGCGGAACAGCGCATCGAACTCGAACCCCGCGCCCTCGATGTTCTCCCGAGCACCTTCTTCACGATCGATCGTCGCGATGATCCGCACGACGGTCGCACCGAGATCCTGAATCACCTGTGCGGCTTCGAGCACCTGGCCGCCGGTCGTCGCGACGTCTTCTACGATCACCACCTGATCATCAGCGGTCAGCGTGCCTTCAAGCTGCTTCGCCGTCCCGTAGTCCTTCTTCTGGTTCCGGATGAACACGCATGGCAGGCCGGATGACAGCGATGCCGCGGTCACCAGCGGAATGCCGCCAAGCTCGGCACCCGCGAGGCGCGTCGTGGTGGAGGGCAGTCGCTCGGCGAACATGATGCCAAGCGCATGCAGGATCGCCGGGTCCGTGCTGAACAGGTACTTATCGAGATAGAACCGACTGGTGCGTCCGCTTCGCAGCGTGAACTCGCCGGTGAGGAGCGCGATGTCCGCGATGCGCTGAATCAGTTCGTCACGAGAAAGGATGGTGGTGGTCATGTCGGCATCGTAACGATGCCGGCGTCAATCGTCGTCGCCGACCGCCGGGTTGGGGATGTGTCGGGGATCACGTACCATGCGCGCATGACGTCCGTCTGTTTCTACTTTCAGGTTCATCAACCGTTCCGACTCCGGCGGTACTCGGTCTTCGACGAAGATCCGTTTTACTTCGACAACGATGCGAACCGTGAAATCTGCGAGAAGGTCGCGGACAAATGCTATCGCCCCGCGCTCGCGAAGATCCTCGACCTGATTCGACGCCACGACAATCGATTTCGGGTGTCGTTCGCGGTCACGTCGGTGGCGCTCGACCAGTTCGAAGCATGGACGCCGGATGTCATGGATCTGCTGATGGAGATCGCGGACACCGGCGCGGCGGAGTTCATCGGCGAAACGTCGCACCACTCGCTGAGTTTCCTGTTCTCGCCCAATGAATTCACGGCGCAGGTGCAGCGACATCACGATCGGCTGCGAACGACGTTCGGCGCTGAACCGACCGTGTTTCGCAATACTGAACTGAATTATTCCAATGAAGTCGCCCGCATGATTGGTGCGCAGGGGCGATATGACGCGGTGCTGTGCGAGGGTGTTGATCGCCTGCTTGGTTTCCGCTCGCCGAACTATCTGTACGTCCCGCCGGGCACGGTCGATGGATTCGAGAACTCACGCGTCAAGCTGCTGCTGAAGAACTATCGCCTCAGCGATGACATTGCGTTTCGGTTCTCCGATCGCAACTGGGCCGAGTGGCCGCTGAACGCCGAGCGCTTCGCGAAGTGGGTGAATCAGATCAACGGCGATGGCAACATCTGCAATCTGTTCATGGACTTTGAAACACTGGGCGAACATCAGTGGGCGGACACCGGCATCTTTGACTTCCTCGATGCGCTGCCGGAGAAAGTCTTTGATGTGAACCCCGGCGAGAACGACTTCAAAACGCCGAGTGAAGTCGTCACGTCATATACACCGGTCGGCGAGTACGACGTGCCGTACATGACATCATGGGCGGATACCGAGCGTGATCTGTCCGCATGGCTTGGCAACCCGATGCAGGACAATGCTGCGCAAGAGCTCTATCGCCTCGAAGCGCCGGTCAAGGCCCGGCATGCCGCGGGCGATGAGTACATTCTCGAGGATTGGCGCAAGCTCACCACGTCCGACCATCTGTATTACATGTGCACGAAGTACTGGGCGGATGGCGATGTCCACAAGTACTTCAGCCCGTATGACAGCCCGTACGACGCCTATATCAACTTCATGAACGTGCTGGACAATGTTCGGGCCCGGGCCGGGGCCTGAACTGCTGACGTGTCGCAGCATCCCGCAATCAGGCTCGCCCGGCGGGGATTGGCCCCCGTATACTGGTGATGTGCCATCGCATCGGACCATCATCCGGCGAGGCTTCACCATCTGGGAAGCCATCGCCGCGCTGCTCATCGTGACGATTATCTTCGCGGTGCTGCTGCCGTCGTTGCAGAATGCGCGACTCGACAGCCGTCGATCGGTCTGCGCTTCCAACCTGGGCACGATTGGTCAGGCACTTCAGTCCTATCTCGACGACCACAACAACGAATTCCCGACCGTCCCGAACAACAACGCATGGATGTGGGGCGGCGTGAGTATCTCCAACGACGGGACGGTATCCGACCTCGATCCCGCACGGCCGCTCAATGCGTATCTCCCGCACGTGCTCGTCGATGCCCACGGCAATCACGTCTGCCGATGCCCGGGTGATTGCGGCATCACCGACCGGACCGGCCGGATCGGTACGGGTTCGCGCACCGCGTTCCAGTCTTTCGGAACGAGTTATCGTGCCAACGTTGATCTGTTTGATGCGTCACGAATGGGACATCTCGAAGATGAAATTTACCGCGGCGTGCACCTGACTGAGATCACGACGCCGCCGTCGCGCATGCTCGTCCTGGGCGATCCGATCTGGTTCGAAGTATCGGAGCGAACCGATCGTGATGCGAATTGGCACCAGGGCGAACGTGCCGGCAACTTCCTGTTCCTCGACGGTTCGGTGCGCTTCGTTGAAGTGACGCCGCACGATGAGGTTGGTCCGGTCGTTGTCGATCCGATCATGGTCGGTACGACGCCGCGTTCCGTCCGCCGCAGCCCGGTTCGCTGAAGCCTTACGATCGAAGTCGTTGCAACAGTCGTGCGCGAATGTCCTTGGCGTCGGCTTGTCCGCCACTCGCTTTCATGACGGCGCCGATCAAGCGGCCGATGGCTGCATCTTTGCCCGCGGCGACGTCTGTCGCACTGTCGGGTTCGGCGTTGATCGCCGCATCAATCCACGCTGTGACCTGCGTGTCATCGGTCACCTGAAGCAGTTGCTCGCGTTCGGCGACCTCGTGTGCCGAGGCGTCAGTCGTACACAGCAGGCCGAACAGCGTGTCAGCCGCGGTCGAACCAATCTCGTTGTGACGGCGAAGCGTGACGGCGCCGAATACCTGCGCCGGCGTGATGCCCAGTTCGTGAATGCCAACGCCTGTTTCATTGGCGCGCTTCGCGCCGGCATTCAATAGCATCTTCGCGATCGCGCCGCCCGTTGCATCGACGTCGCCGCCGGCAGTGTGCAGACATGCTTCGTAGAAATCGCAATGTTCCCGGTCATCGACGAGTGCTCGCGCTTCCTTGTCCGTGATGCCGAACGATGTCACGTATCGGGCGCGCCGAGCCAAGGGAAGTTCGGGCAACAACGTCGCGACCGCATTGCGCCATGCGTCGTCGATGACAACAGGCGGCAGATCGGGCTCCGGGAAGTAGCGGTAATCCATCGCGTCTTCCTTGGATCGCTGCAGGAACGTGACATCGCGCTGGTCGTCCCAACCGCGCGTGGTCTTGGTGTTCGGTCCCATCACGACGCCATCAGCGCACCACTGTTCGATCTGTCGTGTTGCTTCGTGGGTGATCGCGCCGTGTACCGCGCGAAACGAATTCAGGTTCTTCACTTCAACGATTGGTGTGGCGATCGTCGTGCCATCGTCGAGCGTCACGTGCAGGTTGATGTTCGGCTCGAAACGCATATGACCGCGCTGCATATCACCTTCGGTCACGCGAAGAAACCGACAGATCGCGCGCAACTCCTGAGCGAATGTGACGACATCGTCGGCGTGCGTGAAGTCAGGCGCAGTGACGATCTCCAGCAATGGCGTTCCTGCGCGGTTGTAGTCGACGAGCGAACCGTCGTAGTGCGCGCCGCCGGGCAGCTCATGACCAAGCTTGCCGGCGTCTTCTTCGAGATGGGCGCGAATGATGCCGATGCGCGCGGTTGTGCCATCATGGCTCGGAATCTCCAGATGTCCCGGGCCGCACACCGGATCGCCGTACTGGCTGATCTGGTATCCCTTGGGAAGATCCGGATAGAAGTAATTCTTCCGATCCCACGTCGTGTGTTCGGCGATCGTGCAGTTGAGCGCGAGGCCGACCAGCATGGATTGTTCGATCGCGCGTTTGTTCATCACCGGCAGCGCGCCGGGTAATCCCAGCACAACCGGGTCGATCAGGCTGTTGGCCGGAGCATCGAAGTGGTCCGGATGCGCGACGTTCGCGATGCGTGTGAACATCTTCGCCAGCGTCGAGAGTTCGACGTGGATCTCCAGGCCGACGCACAGTCGGGATGCGACGATGCTCGATCGATCGGGCATGCGAGCATGGTACTCGGCAGGGTGATCAGCGCGGCGACATCTCGAAGCTCGCGACGAGCAAACCGGCACGCCAGACGCGCACCGTGCCATCGGACTCGCTGACGGTGATGGCGATCGCGCGCGAATTGAGCGTGATGCCCGCCGCCGCGGCGTGGCGAGAACCAAGGCCGGACGGCAATCCTTCGCTCACGCCGGCTTTGAGCCGTGAACCCGCGGTCTCGATCACGCCGTCTCGTCGAATGATGAGCGCGCCGTCGATCGTGCTGAATTCCTTGACGGTCTCCGCAACGTCATCGTTGAGGATGTTCCGTTCAGCTTCCGCGTAGCCCTTAAACGGGTTGAGAATCATCTGCTCGGACTGTTCGAGCACGTGCGTATGATCGCCGACGACCATCAGCGTGCCGGTCCGCTTGCCTTCGCGTCCATGTTGACCAAGCTGCAACGCGATGGTGAGCACACGATGAAAGACCGCGCTCTTTATCGGTTCATCGAGATCAGGCTGATCCGCGGTGTTGAATAATTCGTACTCACTGCCGAGCGACATGATGATCATGGAGTCAACGAGTGATCGGAATGGGCCGGCGAGACAGACCACAGAGTCTTCCATAGACAACCGACGTTCGGCGATCGCGAGAATCGCGGCGAGTTTCATCTGACCGAGCCGATCCAGTTCGACATTGGGCACTTCGATGACGCCCATCGGCGGCTCGCCCAACTCCTCGACGCGCGCCCGATCGTGGTCATCGCGCACGATCAGCATGGTGCGCGTCGGGACGGAACCGATGTCCGCCGGCAATGCATCAACCGCCACAATGATCGCGCGGGCATTGGTGGAGTTCGCCAATGCGGATGCGGATTCGAGCAGGAGCCGGGCGACACGTGTAGGATCATTCATCGCGGAGTACTTTCGGACGCTTCACCATGCGAGCATTGACCTTTTCCATTGTCGTCATCTTCATCGCGGTCGTTTGGCCCGGATCGGCGTTTTCGCAGTCATCCGACGAGCCGGAGACCGGGATATTCGCCGTTCGGCTCTATAACGGCATCAATCGCCCTGCGATCGTCAACGTCCGGTTTGATCCGGTGCATGATGAGGCGTCAGTGGCGCTCTTGGATGCCGACGGGCGAATGCTCCGCCGCCTGCCTGGCATTCGTCCCGGGCGATTCGATCTCGCCGAACGCGATTCCGATTTCTGGCAACGAAAGACGTGTGTGTACGCGCAGTTGATGCTGCTCGATACGCCAGTCGGCGCGCCGCTGGTGATCCAACCCATGCTGACGCGACAGGTGCCGATCACCAGTCGGGAAATTCATCCGTCGTACGGCGATTGGTATACGCGCATCATCGGGTGGCGCGATGAGAACGCGCCCGAACCGAAACGCGAGCCGGAAGTCTTTACCGCGCCTGGCGAAGAACGACCGACCGATTCGATCGAACCCAAGGAAGATGATGACAGCGAAAACAGCGCACCGGTTGAAGTCATCAGCACCGGCGTGCGCATGTTCCCCGAACGCGATGTCCTGATGCGCACCACTGAAGGTGATATTCGCTTCGCCATGGCGCATCATGCCGCCCCGAACACGGCATGGAACTTCATCCATCTCTGTGAAGGTGGTTTCTATGACAATGTGATCTACCATCGCGTCGTGCCGTTCGATCGCGAAGGACGTCCGTTCGTGATTCAGGCCGGTGATCCGTCAGAGACCGGCGATGGTGGTCCCGGCTATTGGTTGCCGATCGAGTCGAGCACGTTGCCGCACGACTTTGGTGTGATCTCCATGGCCCGCGCCGATGATCCCGATTCCGCGGGCAGTCAGTTCTTCGTGTGTTTGTCACGCGAAGGCACCGCGCGCCTGGATGTGCAGTACTGCGCATTCGGCTTTGCGATCGATGGACGGGAGACGATTCTCAAGATCGCGCAGACGCCACTGGCCGATCCTGCCACGGGTGCGCCGGTTGATGCCCCGGTGATTCTCGAAACGCGCGTCGAGCCCGCGCCGCCGCGTGTGCCTGACGTACCGCGGGCCGCCTGGCGCGTGCCTGAGGTGCTTGTGGTGGAACCGCCGAAGAAGTCGGAGACGCCGGAGCGCGTGCCGCGCTGATCCTCGCTACCCTACGCGATTCGCATTCCAATTCAGGAGCCGAATCGTGGCCGACTATCCCACCGCACGCATCGAAACCAGCCTTGGTGATCTTACCGTCGAACTCTGGAATGACGTCGCCCCGAAGCACGTCGAGAACTTCCTCAAACTCGGCGGCGACGGCTTCTACGACGGCCTGACGTTCCATCGCATCATTCCTGAGTTCGTGATCCAGGGCGGTTGTCCGCAGGGAACCGGCACCGGCGGTCCCGGCTGGACCGTCGATGCAGAGTTCAACGATCGCCAGCATGAAATCGGGGTGCTCTCGATGGCGCGCTCAGCGGATCCGAACTCCGCGGGAAGCCAGTTCTTCGTCTGCCTCGGTCGCGACAAGTGTCAGCACCTCGACGGGCAGTACACCGCGTTCGGCAAGGTCACCGGTGGCCTCGACGTCGTTCGCGCGATTGGCGCAGCGCAGACGGATGGCCGCGATTGCCCGCTCGAACCCATCACGATGACGAAGGTCACGATCGACGCCTGATCATGATCGCTTGATCAGCGGTCGGATTGATCGTTGACGCCGCCGAGTCGTGTCCGCTCGCGCGGGACCTGGAACGTCATGGGCAGCATGTAGCGCGAGTTGCGATACGTGTAGACCTGGCCACTGACCAGCATGGGTGTGCTGCGCCCGCGTTTGGTCAGCGTCGCTTGAATGCGTTCGAGCTGAAGACACGGCAGCAGCGTGACCGATGGGTCGGATGCGCCGTGCGCATCGGCATCGAAGACGAAACGCCAGCCGCCGCGGACATCGCGCACGACGTGGCCGCGCCGATGCACGAGCAGCGTGCCATCATCGATCGGCGTGGTCTGCGATTCTGCGGCGTCCATCATGTCGTCGCTTCGGTCTGAAGCGCGCGGAATGGCGCCGACCGCTTCATCCAGATCACGCATGATCGACTCGATTGAATCATCGCTGCGCGCTTCACCATCATCTGGTGCCGTGGTTGCCGGCTCAGGTGCGGTGGTCGGCTCGGGCGCGGCCGTGCGCATGACGAGTTGGGGTGCGCTGGTCGCGAGCAGGTAATTCCGTGAGCCGTACGCAAGCACTTCGCCGGTGACTTCGAATGTCACGATTTCATTGTCGCGAGCGGTGCGCAGGACGAGTTCCATTTCTTCCAGACGACGATTCGGCAGCATGAACAGCTCGACATCGCGCGCGATGGATCGCGGGTCATCGATCTCCAGCACCCAATACGGCAGCGATGCGTGGCGGCCAATCGTGCCGCGCACATCCACCAACTCGCTGCCTTCAGGGAGCAGGCGAACGCGACGCGGAACCAGCGAAGCCGGCATCGGCGGTTGCACGGCTTCGGTCGGCTGCGCTCGTGGCGCATCCTGGACCGGCGTCATCATGAGAAGGGCGGCGGCACACGCGGCTGTGAACACGGTGATCTCCTGGAGAAGCGTTTGACTTCTCTATCATCGCCCAAATCGCCGGCGACGTGCGAATCTGGACGGCAATCCTTGCGCGGCGGACGCGAAACCCTCGCCAAAAGAGGATGTTCGGTCGTGGCTCGGCCGATACCCGATTTTATGGCACCTCTGAGTCGGACCACGTTGGCCGCCGCTCTCGGCGTCGGAGTCCTTGTCGTCCCCGGCTGCGGTTCGGGGAAGAAGAACCTCCCGTCGCCGCTCGCCGCGCCGCCAACCGCTGTGGATACGTCGGTCCGAACGATCAATAACGGTCAACAGCGCGTCGTGGTGGTTGGCGCGTTCACCAACCCACGTATGCCGTCGGTGGCATGGCCGGACATCGGTTCCGGCATGAGCCGGGCCTTGGCCCAGTCGATTCTGAATCAGGGCAAAGTCGACGTCTGGATTGACGCCGGGCTGAGCGCGAAGGTACAGCGCATCGTCGCGGGCCCGAGCGCGCAACAGGCGCGAGACATTCGATTGATCAAGAGTGAGCATCAGGATCTGCGCTGGGTGATCGTCGGACGTGTCACGGACTTCAAGCTGACGACTGAACTGCCGGAAGAGATCGTCGGTGATAGCTCACCGCAGGCGATCGTGGCGTTGCAGTTTGATGTGATCGATGTGGATGCGCATCGCGTCGTGATTTCGGATCATGTGCTCGGGACAGCACCTGCGGGCAAGACGCCGGCGGAGGAGTTGTACGCGGGCATCGACTTCGGGTCGTACGTGTTCTGGTCGACGCCGCTTGGTCAGGCGTCATCACAGGCATTGCGTGAGACATTGAAGCGATTGGATGACTTGCTCCCCGGCGCGGAACTGGACGTGCATATCGTCAAACGCATTGATGCGCGTCGCGTTCGCCTCGGTGGCGCGAAGGCGCCAACGCTTCGCGTCGGTTCTGAGTATTACGTGTGTTATCCGCCGTCAGCGAATCTGGAGGCGGCATTGAT
>JBCCFX010000024.1:0-27933 GCA_039029515.1 Planctomycetota bacterium | reverse complement strand
CGATTCCCCGCCAACAGCCAACAGCCAACAGCCAACAGCCAACAGCCAACAGCCAACAGCCAACAGCCAACAGCCAACAGCCAACAGCCAACAGCCAACAGCCAACAGCCAACAGCCAACAGCCAACAGCCACTTCATCCTTGACCGGCTGACACTGCGAGCTATGCTCAACCCATGATGTTCCCCGCCGCGATCCAGATTATTGCGATTGAGATTCCCATCCCCGCTTCGGGGTGAGTTGCCAGGGTACGGACATCGTTCGATGAATCTTCCCGGCCTCGCCCCCTGGCGAGGCCGTTTTCGTACCGGACTGATACCTTGTGTCGATCCAGAGGGATCGAGGACTCGACGACATGACGCAGACGACCGAACGCAATTACAAGAAGACGCTGAACCTCCCCAAGACGAGCTTCCCCATGCGGGCGAACCTCGCGCAGAACGAGCCGGCCTCGCTCAAGCGATGGGAGAAGGAGAAGCTGTACGACGCGCTGCAACGTGAGCGCGCTGACGCTGAGCCGTTCGTCTTCCACGACGGTCCACCGTATGCGAATGGCAAGATTCACGTCGGTCATCTGCTGAACAAAGTGCTCAAGGACTTCGTCGTGCGCTCACGCCTCATGATGGGGCATCAGTGTCATTACGTGCCAGGCTGGGATTGCCACGGTCTGCCCATCGAACACAAGGTCATGACGGATCTTGTCGAGTCCGGCAAGATCGAGAAGATCAAATCGCTGGACGACGACACACGCCGCATGGCGATCCGTCGCGCGTGCAAGACGTACGCCGAGAAGCAGATCAAGACGCAGATGGTGCAGATGAAACGTCTGCTCACCGTCGCGGATTACGATGATCCATATCTGACCATGAACGCGAGGTACGAGCGCGCAGTGATCGACGTCTTTGCGGAGATGGTCGAACAGGGGCTCGTGTATCGACAGCTGAAGCCGGTGCATTGGTCGATCGCGAACCAGACCGCGCTCGCCGAAGCAGAACTCGAATATGAAGATCGCGAGGATCCATCGATCTACGTGGACTTCGCCGCCGAAGACGGCGCCGCAGTGGCAGACCGGTTCGGTGTCACGTTGACCGATGCGCCAAGCTTCATGATCTGGACCACGACGCCGTGGACGCTCCCTGCAAACCTCGCGATCGCAGTGCATGAACGGTTCCGCTACGCATTGGTCCGCCTCGGCGATCGCCTGACCGTCGTCGCGACCGAACTGCTCGAAGACATCGCGAAGAAGGTCGGCGTTGAATCGCCAGAGATCCTCGCCGAAGTCGACGGGAAAGCGCTCATCGGCCTGACCTATCAGCATCCGTTCTGTTCGCGCACGGGCCGCATCGTGGCCGCAGATTACGTCACCGCTGAAGACGGTACTGGACTCGTGCACACCGCACCGGGTCATGGTGCGGACGACTATCACACAGGCCTCCGTGAAGGCCTCGAAGTGTATTGTCCTGTGCAGGATGATGGCACGTACGACGAGACGGTGCCGGCGTGGCTCATCGGGCTGAGCGTCTGGGACGCGAACCCGAAGGTCATGGCGCATCTGCGCGAGTCTGGGCACATGGTTCACGACTACATGTTCACGCATAGCTATCCGCACGACTGGCGCAGTAAGACGCCGGTGATCTTCCGCGGAACGGAACAGTGGTTCGTCGCGGTGGACAAGGAAACGAAGCGCGAGAACACCACGCTGCGCACGATGGCGCAGAAAGCCGCAACGGAAACCGTGCAGTTCATCCCCGAATGGGGACGCAATCGTCTCGCCGGCATGCTGGAGACGCGCCCGGACTGGTGTCTGTCGCGTCAGCGATCATGGGGATTACCGATCCCGGCGTTCAAGCGTCCGGATGGCGAAGTCTTCATGACCGCGGCATCAGTTCGCGCTGTCGCCGAAGCATTCGGTGCACGAGGCAGCGATGCATGGTTTACGGAGTCGCCAGCGGACTTGCTCGCGACGTACGACGCCGCATCAGACTCGGAAGCGCCCGCAGGACTCGATGTGAACACGCTGGAGAAGATGTACGACATCTTCGATGTGTGGTTTGAATCCGGGTCGTCATGGAACGCGGTCATGCGCCAGCGCGAGATCGGCTATCCGGTTGACCTCTATCTCGAAGGGTCGGATCAGCATCGCGGCTGGTTCCAGTTGTCACTGCTGCCCGGCCTCGCGGCGACCGGCGAACCACCGTTCAAGACGTTGCTCACGCACGGTTTCATGGTCGACAAAGACGGCAAGAAGATGAGCAAGTCGCTCGGCAACGCGCTGGACGTCGACGAGCTGCTCAAGCACTACGGTGCGGATGTGTGTCGCTGGTGGGTGAGTTCGATCTCCTTTGAGCATGACATCAAGATCGACCTTTCCTTCTTCAAGGAACAGGCAAGCGATTCGTACCGCAAAGTGCGCAACACGCTGCGGTTCCTTGCGAGCAACCTGTTCGACTTCGTGCCATGCACCGCGGACAACCCGGATGGCATGTGCGTGGACTTGAAATCGCTCGCGCCAACGTCAGTAGATGCCTGGGTGATGGGCGAAGCTGATCGCGTGCAGCGCGAGGTACTCGATGCGTACGGTGCGTACGATTTCCGCGCAGCGCATCAGGCGATCTTCAATTTCTGCAATGAGACCTTGAGCGCCGTGTATTGCTCCACCGTCAAGGATCGCCTGTACTGCGATACGCCGAACAGCGAACGCCGGCGCATCACGCAGACGGTGATGTGGGATCTGCTGGAAATGTTGAGCCGACTGCTCGCGCCGCTCGTGCCGCATACCGCCGATGAGATGTATCGCTCACTGTGGGGCGATCATCGGTCGGGCGAACTGTGCGTCCATACCGCGACGGTGATGGCCATGCCTGAGGTCTCGGTCAGCGAACACTGGCCGGCGGTGCTGGACATGCGTGATCTGGTGATGAAGGCATTCGATACCGCGAAGTCGTCGCAGGATCTTGATGATCCGATGGACGCCGGCGCATCGATTCCGGATCCGGATGGTACGCTTCGCGCGTTTGAGGCGGACCTCGCCGATCTCTTCGGCATGTCGCGCGTGACGTTCAAGGATGCGGGCGATGTGGAGATCATCGACCTGCGTGGCGAACCACGATGTGAGCGCAGCAAGAAACGCGATGGCAGCGTGACCGAGCGCAGTGATGGTGGCATGTTGTCTGATCGTGATGCCGCGGCGGTCGGTGTGTGACAGGCTGTTTCAGTTTGTCACAGGCATGAACCGAACTCGATCGAGCGCTTCGAAGACGACATCCGGGTCGAGTTGGGCGCAATACGACCAATGAAATCGAATCGGATTGCCTGTCGTCGCAAGCCGATCCCAGTCTGTGTCGCTGAGTCTCAAGAGACGAGGTTGTTCCCATTGCTGCGCGGCGACCGCGATTGGAATGTTCGACGCGAGCGTCCAGGTCGCCGTGCCTCCGGCGATTCGTGGTAATGCCGCATCCTGCAGAAGTCGAAGCGTGAGATCCTCCCAGGAGCATGCGTCAGGAATCACACATCGTTGTTTGTGCGGCGCGTCCATATCGTCCGCTGCGCAAACGCTATCACGTGTCAGTATTGCTTCCATGTCATCAAGCCTCTGCTCGATAGATCAGGTCGGCGGTTCCATCCGCCGTCATGAGAGGATCGACGCTTGCGAATCGGCACTCGAAACTTACGGACGCGGTTCGCCCCAATACGCCCACCATTCGAGTCGTTTGAGTCGATACGTCACGCCGTACGGGCCTTCGTACTGCACCAGCACATGGCGGTGGTCATCGGCGAACCAGTAATCGCTGGAGGTCGTGCCGCCGTCACGGGCATGCGTGACGCGAAGGTGATGCGTGTCAATCTCGCCGTACGGAACGGTCAGGCGTTCAGCACCAATGTATTCGACACGGGCATCGTTCGGCTTCTGCGACACGGCGTGCGTGTCGGATTGATCCTTGATGAGGTCGAGCGACATCGTCTTCGGATCATCAAAGGGATAGTTGCGAAGTGTCAGCGTGAGCATGTCATGGAACGCAAGGTTGCGCGGCGCGCTATAGCTCGATGTGGCTTCACCTTCGTTCGGAAAGTAACTGTACTCGCGGGCATCGACCGTGTTGCCGTCCATGACGAATCGGTGGTAGGTCGCGCCGCAGTCTTCCTGCGTCGAAGCCACAAGCTTGTACGGTGCAAGTGTGTCGGTCCGCACGAATGAAGTCGTGATGAAGCGATAGTCGTAGTTCTCAGTCGGCGCGACTTCGCTGACGTTGTGCTTGAAGACTTCAACGCCGCCGCGGCCGGAGGCCTTCGTCGTGCTCGAAGGATCCATCTTCTGCTTGTTGGTGAAGATCGTGGCTTCGTACGCACGCGGCTGACCGTAGATCACGCGCGTCGCGTCGTACAGCGCCCACTCGGCCTTGCCGCCGTACCAGTCGGAGTCGGTTGCCCAGGCGCGCGGCGCGTCAGTGGGTTGCGCGGCACGCTGGCTGGTTGCTGCGGCAATCGCCGTCAGGCCGAGACAAAGAGCCACGAGCACGAGGATGTAACGAGGCGTGTTGGGTCTGGTCATGCCCACACGATAGGGGACAACCCGCCGCAGTGACCACTGCGATCAGGGTGGGATTGGGCGGGTTCTGACCCGAAGCTCAGGGATCGGTCACGTCACCATCGGCTTCAGCCGCTGATGTTTCGGCGTATGGCGATGGGTAGAGCTGATGCAGCATCGCAAACGGCTCGCCGGCGATGATCGGGCCGAGATCATCGTCCCGATAGAACTGTGACGGCTCGTATCCAAGCTCGACGCACGATTCCAGCGTTCTGATGGTCGGCGCGACGCGGCCGGCGGCGGCGTGCACAATGGCCTCGAAGTACGGATCACGTGACCGCGCGGTCGCGTGGGCCGCGGCATCGAGCGCTTCGTCCAGACGATCAAGTCGAACCAGACTTCGCACCAGAAGTTCATCGTAGAGTTTGATGGACAGCGCATCATCCGCGACGAGCGAATTCACTTCCGCGATCTGGTTCAGCACCGCACGGTACTCGCCGTTGAACCACGAGATGTGTGCATCCCACAGGAACACGACGCGATCATCCGGCTCCTGCTCGCGGTGCGTTCGGATCAGCTTCGTCAGGCGACGACTGTTGCGATCGGCGATGCATCGTGCGGCGAGGACGCGCGCGGTCATGCGCGGCGAACCAACGGTGTCGTAGGCGTCCAGCATCCGGCCGTCTTCGTACAGCGATTCGATGAGCGCCATCTCAAACGTTTCGCGCGTCACATCATCGACGGTCGCATCAAGCCCGACGCGGAACGAATCGGCGGCAAGGTCAGGGCTGTTGACGAGCATGTGCATGCGACCACGATGGAAGTGGATCCAGATGTCATCCGGATGCATCGACTCGTGATGATCGATCAGCTCCTGCATCGCATACGGATTCTGATGTCGATACAACGTATTGGCGATGGTCTGGAAGGCATCGTGTGGATCCAGCGCATCGTCGTAGGCTTCGCGCGGACGACCCGCGGCGATCAGAGCGGTATGCAGCGTGCGCGTGAACAAGTCGCGAAGATTGTCATCCGCGTACGCGACGGCCTTCCGAAGCTCATCAACCGCGGCATCCAGTTCATGCTGTCGACCGTGTGCCTGCGCGCGGTAATACGCCACCAGCGCATGCTGCGGATCGATCGTGTCCATCACATCGGCGATGACGTCGAACGCGGCGTAACGCTTGCCGTCGATCCACGCCAGAGCGATCGGTTCAAACGAAAGTCGCGGTTGCTGGAGGCCCATGAACCACGCTTCCACTTCCGATGCCTCATGATCTTCGAGCGCCAGGCCGAGGCCAACGAGATGATCAACGCTCTGCGGCTGTTCGTTCAGGCCGCGACGATAGGCATCGGCGGCTTCCACATCACGCTGCATTGCGAGCAACGCTCGGCCACGAACGAGCTGCGTTGCCGCGTCATCGCCCACCATGCTCATGAACGTATCTGCGTCGGCAAGCGCCGCTTCGGGCCGGTTGCGGCCAAGTTCGAGCGAGCCGCGCAGGACATGCAACACCGGCGCATCTTCACGCAATGATGTCGCCCGAACCAGCGCACGTTCGGCGGCGGCGATATCGCCAAGACGGATCTCAGTCGTTGTCAACATGATGAGCCGCATGATTTCGTACGCGGGCGGGAAGCCGGCGCTGTCGAGGCGAACGAGCGCCGTGCGTGCAGGCTCGAGTTCGCCGGCATCAAGCGTTTCTTCGACTTCGAAAAGCTCTTCGAGATGTCGTGTCCATGATTCCATTTCTCCGAACGCGGTCGGCGTGGAGGCGGCGATGATGCCGGACCAGCGCATTGCAGTGGCGATGACTTCGAAGTCGTACGTCTTCCACGCATCATCTTCGTTGAGCATCCACCAGCGTGAATGCATGACGGCGCCAGTGGCGTCGACTTCACGGACGTACACGAGAAGTTCGTTTGAATCGTGCAGGCCCTCGATCCGTGTGATGCGGATGTCGGGACTGTTGTTGATGTCGGCCTTCGCCTGAATGATGCGCATGAGATTCTGACGAATCAGATCCGCAACGATGTTGTATTCCATCCGGTTCAATGCCGGCAGCGCACCGGTCTTCTGCACTTCATCGAGCAGGCGAACGGTGTTGAAGTGATCGGCGTACGCGATGTAATCGCGTTTCACCGCGGTGTCATCCATGGATCGGAAGAACCGGTCAAGCTCAGCGCGATGCGGATGGCCCTCCAGTGGTTGCTCGCCCACCCACGCCGGCGTTTCGTCTTCATCGTTTCCTGCCGTGAACAGGAGGAGATCGTCGACGCTCGTTGCACGTTCGCTCGCAAGCGGATCAGTCGTGTCGCGCGTTCCGGCGCGGAAGACCTCGTATCCGATACCGATGACCGGGAGCAAGAGCACCACGCCAATGCCGGCGATCAGCAGCTTCTGGCCCATGGTTCGTTTGCCACGCGGCGGTCGATATTTGGACGGCGGAACGATCGGGGGCGGCGGCGGTGGCGGCGGGGCGGAACCCGATGGCGCAGCGCCGGCCGGCGGCGTGGCCGCAGGCGGACGCGGCGGGGCGGCATCGTTGTTCGAGTCGCTCGGATTCACCGGCGTGATGCCGGGGATAAATGGCTCCATGGTCCGATCCCTCCACATGCCGATGCATCGTCGGCACGGCTTCAGAGAGCATCGTCATGCGTTCGGTCAGGGTTGAACCGGGTCCTGGAGACTCCGATGTTGGTGGTGCGGACGATCACGCTCGGCGATTCGATTACAATCGCCGGCTTGGGAGGTTTACACCAGCATGTCCGAGAAGCCGCAGATTCCGTTCGACGATTTCATCAAACTCGATCTTCGTGTTGCCACGATCACGTCCTGTGAACCGCATCCGAACGCCGACCGTCTGTTCAAGATTCAGCTTGACGATGGCACGTCCGATGGACGGCAGGTGTGCGCCGGCATTCGCGCGTGGTACGAGCCGGAATCACTCGTCGACAAGCAGGTGATCATCGTCGCCAACCTCGAGCCGCGCAAGATCCGCGGCGAGTTGAGTCAGGGCATGATCCTGGCGGCGTCGGACATCAAGAACGTGGACGACGACGGCAATCCGGTCGAGCGTGACGTCATTGTGCTGACGCCCGATCGCGCGGTGCCTGCCGGCGCGCCGGTGAGTTGATCACGCAAGGTTCCGTACGAGTCGAATTCAGCCCGCCGAGCTGAGCGCGGTCTCGTCCACGGTCTCTTCGGTCGTGTCGACTTCCTCTTCGTCGTTCTGACGCGTGAACTCGAAGCCGTGACGTGCGATCATCGCGTCCTTCGTGAAGGTATCGACGATGATGTTCTGCGGATTCTGCGGCGTCGGGCGCGTTTCGATGTCCAGTTCGTTGCCCTGAATCAGCACCTGCAGGATCAACTGCTGACGCAGCGTGTCGAATTGCACCTGATCCACCGGCTGGAAGCGATCGACCCGAACGATCATCAGCGCCAGTGAATCGTCGACTGGCACCGCAAAGATGCGCTGCGTTTCGTCGAGTGTGTTGATATCGCCAGTCAATGCAGATGCGTAGTCGACGATGGTCGACACGGCATCCGAATTGTCGCCGACCACCGGGAGCGGCGTCGGGACGACTTTCGGCGTTTCACCCTGGAAACGTGCGGTGTTGATTCGGTTGAGATCGCACTTCGCAACGCGTGCGGGGATCTGAATGATCGTGCCTTCCTGCAACGCAAGGCCGATCAGACCGTCCGTCTCAGCGGTGGCTTCGTACCCACTCTGATTCGCGAGCAGTCGCTCGTAGTGCGAACGTCGACGCAGATCGCGCACGATCGCATCGCGGACTTCGTCAACATTCGCCGGTGCGCGGCGTGCGTCGAGTTCCATCAGGCGATAGGCGAACAGTGCGCCGGTATCTCCGTTGACCGCACGAAGCACCGGGCCGATCACGCTGGCCTGCGTCTTGTAGACCGCGTTCTCGGCACCGAAGTCGCGAGCAGCGGCGAACATGACCGGCAGCGATGCCGGCGTCGACGTGAATCGACGCGTCGTCGCGCGGCCGATAGCGCTCGGCTGGAAGACCAGTGCGTTGTCCAGCGATTCGATCTTCGCGATCACGGTTTCATCGTCATCCGAATCCGCATCGTTGCGTCCCGCAAATCCCATGGCTTCCAGCGTGGCGATCACGCCGTTGGCGTCGTTCGCGGCGACACGCGAGGACAGTTCCGACATCGGCAAGCCACCGATGGACACGACGTTGATCGTGCCATCGCGGAACGATTCGGCACTGTCGATGAACGCCTGCACGATGGCGAGGCCTTCGGCTTCGGTTTCGGGCGTGCGGATCCAGTCGATCTTGCCGAGCTCGACGAGCTCCCGAGCGCTGAAGCCCGGAATGGCGGTCATTTCGTCTGCGGTGAGCCATTCGCCGTCGGCGGTCGTGAACTCCATGGCTGCGACGCCGTATTCAGCGCGAATCTTCGCGGCAACCGCAGTCATGTTGAGTTGATTGGCCGACCAGTCCGGAGGCAGTTCGAGGTAGCCATCCGTATCGGTCTGGACGCCGCGACGGCTGAGGCTGACTTCCCGACGAATCATCTTGCTGATGTCATCGAGCATCGTCTCGGTGAGTTCGTTGAGCAGATCATCCTTGACGACCTGCGGCACGATGGTGGCCGTCTCATCGACTTCCGGAATGCCGCGAATGCCGGCGTTCTTTTCCCAATGCAGCGTCTGGTTGATTCGGGAGAACCCTTCGGACGACTGCGCGGCGATCCGCACGACATCGGGATCAACGAAGAGCCATTCGAGTTGACCGCGGTTGGGCAGGCGATAGCCGAAGCCCATCTCGCCTTCACCCGGTTCGACGTCGCGAAACGCCTGATAGTGCGCGTTGATTTCCGCGTCGCTTGGCATGGTGCCTTGTTCGGCATCTGCTTCGAGGACTACGATCTGCGCCTGAACGGTCGGCAGGAGTCGTTCGGCGAAGTCCAGCAGTCGGGCATCCGACAGCTTGACGGTGTTCATGTAGTTCACGACATGTCGACGCACGCCGCTGACCTTGGCAAAGCGTTCGTAGATGAACTGTCGCGGCAACTGTGCGTTGAGTGCGAGCTGATCCAGCTCCTGGGCGGAGATGAAGCCTTCGAGGACGGCGCTCGACGGGCCGCCGATCATGCCGGCCTGGTCAGCTTCCATCGTGAGCAGGTACCAGTGTTCGGGATCCCGAATCTGACCCACGGACGGGATCGAGACGCCGATGCGGCTGAGGAATTCAACCTCGTTCTGCACGACATCCCATTCTGTAACGGAGATGTCCTTGCCGTTGCTCAGCGTGGCCACCGTGGCGCTGGTGCCGCCCATGCGCTGGAGCACCGCCGGGATGGCGTTACCGAGCAGGAACACGACGAGCAGCAGGCTGCCGCCAATCGCGAGAATCAGCGTGTTGTACTTGCGCAGAAACTTAAACATGGGAGTGAGATCGCTTCGTGATTTCGAGGACCGGCACCGGCCATTGCCCGTGCTGCAGGGAACGGATCAGTGTACCGGGGTGAGGCCGAAAGAGAAACGGCCGCCCTTGAGCGGACGGCCGTGAGCGAGCAGTAACGAGCGGTCCCTCAGGGAGGGAATCGCGGGATTATCGATAGAATTCGACGATCAGGTTCGTGTTCACATCGAACGGAATCTGATCGTGGGTCGGCGGTGAGACGACCGCGGCGGACAGTTCCGAGGGGTTGACCTCGATCCAGCCCGGCACGATGTGGCCTGCCATCGACTCCATGTTCTCACGCGCCTGCTTGTGAATGCGGTCACGGAGGACCACCTTGTCACCCGGCTTGACCGGATAGCTGGGGCGATCGACCTTCTTGCCATTCACGAGCACGTGCTGGTGCACCACCATCTGGCGAGACTGCCAGATCGTCCGCGTGAAGCCCGAACGTCGAATAACGTTGTCGAGACGCTGCTCGAGCATTTCCAGCAGCACTTCGCCGGTGTTGCCCTTGCGACGCGATGCCAGATCCACCGTACGACGGAATTGCTTTTCAAGCAGACCGTAGTGGTATCGAAGCTTCTGCTTCTCGGTGAGGCGAATGCCATAATCCTTCTGACGGCGACCGCGGTAGCCGTGCATGCCGGGCGGCGTCAACTGTCGCTTGGCCGTGTGCTTCGGCACATCGGCGATGGGCACACCCACGCGACGTGAAAGCTTCACCTTGGGGCCGAGATATCGAGCCATACGATCCGTTCCTTCCGCGTACTGGACGGGCGCAGCGGTCGTCCCGGCCACATGGCCCGACGACCTCCAACGAGCCGAGCAGTAGACCATCTTTGCCGCGATGCGTCAAGGTGCGGAGGGGTCGACAGATCGCCTCAGGCTGCGTCCCGAGCACGATCCTCCATCGGCGTCGGGAGCGCTGAAGGCGTAATTCGCTCGATCACCGGGACATGCTGGTCCTCGAAGGGTGGCACGACCTCGTCCTGGCGCCCGGCGGCGATCAGGCATGCGGTTCGCTCTGAGACCAGACGATGCCGCTCGGTGTGGCTCAAGCCCTGATCATCGTGCTCCAGCGCATCGCCGATCACCTCGATTGCCGTCGCGAGCATCGGCTGCAACAGGCTCACGTGCGGATCGGCACCGGCTTGTCGGGATCCGACCGGATCGATGATCGCCTGGCCGAGCCAGACACGTCGCCACAGATCGGCGAGCGTCGATGCTTCAGCCGCTGTCGATGATCGGTAGAGGTCCATCAGCGCTTCCCGCGCAAGGACGTGACGCTCACCGGCGGATGCAGCGACCGTCTGGAGGCGAAGCGCATCCAGACGATGGGTCGGATCTTTCGTCAGCGGCTCAACGATACGAAGCACATCGCCGAATCGTCCGAGCGTCAACATCGATCGTGCGACGCACAATTCGATGTCGGTTGGCAGGTTCGCATCGCGTTCATCGATGAGGGTCGCGAGCGCCGGCAGGTCGCCAATTCGCTCCAGCAGATCGAGTTGGGCCTCGAATGCATGGCAGACCTCATCGCTGTCATCGGATGCCATGGCCTCGGTGAGCACCGCGAGGGCATCGTGCATGGAACCGGATCTGGCGAGCACGGTCGCGCGAAGCACCGGATTCGGCTCAAGCAACAGGTCGACATGACGTGCTGCATCCTGCGCGCGATCAAGGTCGAGCAGGACAGGGATGAGTGCGGATCGGAATTCGTCCACGAGCGGGTGCTGCGCGACGGCGCGTTCCAGAAGATGCAGGGCACCGACCGGATCGTGGTTTCGAAGGGCGATGCGCGCGCCAAGGTGCAGTGTTTCGCCGTGCGTCGGGCGCTGATCGAGCGCGAGGCGAACCTCGCGCGCGGCGTCGTCAACGCGATCCAGATGCAACAGGATCTCACCGCGCAGCAGGCCAAGCGAGGGATGCATCGGGCGAATGAGCAGCGCCTGCGCAAGCACGGCTCGCACCGTCTCATGATCATCCATGTCAATCAGGCTTCGGACTTTCATTCGAATCGCGCCGAGGCATTCCGGGACAGATGCGTACGCCCAGTCGATGCGATCATCGAATGATCCATCGGCCATCGCCGCGCGGGCATCGCGCAACAAGGCTGCGGCCGCAATGCGATCTGGACAACCTCGTGTCTGCGGCGTGGATGAGAAGGCAAGTCGGACGGCGTGCGGTGGCGTCTTCATGCTGCGCGCTCCTGGGGCGGTTCCGAGGTGTCATCGAGGTGAATTGAACCGATGACCGAAGGTTGATCGTCTGCGGCGTCCATGCCAGCATCGGTGTCTGAACCATGCCGCGCCCATGCATCCGTGGATCGCATGGTGTCGGCGAGTTCTTCGAGCGATTGAATGGCGTTCGTGATCGTGAGATCGTCCGGCCGTTCAGCCTGTGCCACGTTGAATGCACGGAGCAGCAGATCCATCTTCTGCGCGGACGTTCGATGCAATTGGCACGACGACACGAGTGCGGGAATCACGGCCGGCTGCGCCAGCAGTTCGCGTGAAAGCGATTCCACCTGATCATCCGACGCTGTCGGCCAGATGTTCTCTGCCTTGTTCATGCCAAGCGAGTCGAGCAGCAGCCGAAGCGATGCGCCGTCGTCACGGGTGATCGCCGCCTGGCGAAGCCGATCCGCCCCGCGCGCGGCAAGTTCAGATCGGCCGCTCGCGGCGCTGAGCGCCACGAGTTGCGCCAGTGATGACGGATCTTCAAGGTGATGCAGGTTTCGGAGCAATTGCTGCATCGCGGTATCGTGATCGTCGACGCACCAGTCGAGCAGCGCGAGCAACCGCCGTGCCGGCATTGGTGCCGTTGCGCGCTGAGACCATTGGAGGAGGTCTGCGTGTGCTTCATCTCGACGTCCAAGTTGCAGGAGGCATAGTGCGCGGAGGAGTCGTCGGCTTTCACGCATCGCGCCGAACTGGTCGAGCAGATCCAGTGCGATCTGTGGCTCACCCTGCGCGAGACGAAGACGCGCGATCGGTTCCAGGAGTCGCGGCGCGCGGGAGACGAGGCGGACGGCAGTTCTCGCAATGCGTTCGGCGTGAGCCAGTTGACCGCGGTCGAGTGCTTCGTCGATAGCATCGGCGAGCGCGTATGCAGTCTCCTGGTCGCGACACACCGACTGGGTCGGCGGCGAATCGTTACTGAGATCGACGGTCACGGGTCGGTCGTGACGACGCAGCGAGCGAAGCAATGGTCTGAACATGCGCATGACAAGCCTCTCTGACGGCCGAGAATGTGCGCCGTCATCAGTTGCATCGGACCGAGTGGGAGGCCGGTGAAGCCGATTCCGCCGATTCTCCGGGTCTGATCGGCGGGACCGTCTGTGTGGCTCAATCAGTACGCGCGAGCGTCATCACTCTGTCGCCACTTGAGATAGGAGCGATTCAGGACGCGATACCCGCCCGGGGTGGGATACCGTCCGGTAAAAAACCAATCGCCGGTGTGTTCAGGCATCGCAGAACGCAATCCATCGACCGACTGATACACCACATCGATCGGACCGTGCCACGGAATGCGCTCCGGTCGAATCAGCTTCGCGATCCGATCGGACAGCTCTTCGAGCGTGAATCGTTCGTAGATGGCGCCGACGTGATTCTCCTGCTCCGCATCGGGACGATCGACTTGCGCGAGGCATCGACGTTCGATCTCATCGAGCAGATCGCCATTCCCGGACTCGCGCAACAACGAGACCGCAGCCTCGAACGCAATGAAGCGACCGAGCTGGCTCATGTCGATGCCGTAGCAGTCCGGATACATGATCGGCGGGGCGGAACTGG
This sequence comes from Planctomycetota bacterium, assembly GCA_039029515.1. Lineage (GTDB taxonomy): Bacteria > Planctomycetota > Phycisphaerae > Phycisphaerales > SM1A02 > JBCCFX01. Next base: position 14,171 of record JBCCFX010000024.1, on the reverse strand, counting down.
CCACGATGATGCGTTTCGGCTTCACGCGGCTCAGCATCGTGATGATGGACTCTCGAAGCGTCGTGCCGCGCACGATGGAGTCATCCACGACGACGAGCGTATCGGTGTTGCGGACCACATCGCGCGTGATGTCGTACACGTGCGCCACCAGACTGGCTCGCGCGGCATCGTGCGTGATGAACGTGCGGAGTCGCTGATCCTTGTGTGCGACCTTTTCAGCCCGCACCCGCTGACGCATCAGGCGTTCCAGATCATCGCGCTTGACCGTTCCGGCTTCGATGCGCGCCCACACGTCTTCAAACGCGCGTTCGGTCGTGATGCGCTGGAGTTCTTCGCCCAGACCGATGTACGCGATCTCCGCCGTATTCGGAATGAAGCTGAATACCGTGTTCTCGATGTCATTGTCAACGAGGTCAAGGATGCGCGGGGCAAGTTGCTTGCCAAGCGCTTTGCGCTCGCGGTAAATGTCAGGATCGTTGCCGCGACTGAAGTAGATGCGTTCAAACGTGCACTGACGAATTTCCAGCGTTTGAGCGAACGAGCTGTCTTCGACCGAACCATCCTGACGGATGACAATCAGGCCGCCGGGAGGAATCTCACGCACCGTCTCAGGTTCAACGTTGAACACGCTGGACAATGCGACACGCTCGCTTGCCACCGCCACAATGTCGTCGGTGACGTGGATGTACCCCGGTCGAATGCCGGCCGGGTCACGGCAGACAAACGCATCGCCGTTTCCGACAAGTGCGGCGAAGACGTAGCCGCCATCCCAGCCATCCGATGCTCGCTGCAGTATTCGTTGGTAATCGAGTGTCCGGGAGACCTTGTCGGCGAGCGTGCGACCTTCGACTCCGTCAGCCTGTAACGCGGCGCGGAGGCGCTCGTGTTCGCAGTCGAGTTCGTAGCCGATGCGTTCGAGGACGACCTGCGTATCCGAGTCGCCGACCAGATTCAGGCCATACTCCACGAGCTGCGCGAAGACGGCATCAGAGTTGGTCAGGTTGAAGTTGCCGGCAATAGCCAGCGTTCGGCTCGCGGTATTGTTCTTCCGCGTATACGGATGGCAGTTGGACTGGATGTTGCCTGCGTACGTGCCGTAACGAAGATGCCCGAGCGCGACCTCACCGAGGTAGCTTGCCGCGCGCTTCAGCTTGAGATCGTCAGCTTTCTTGTATCGCGATTTCGTGAGCGTGTTCAGGTCGCGCGTCACCGTATCGAAGATGCGTTCAAGGGCGTTGCGCTTCGCGGATCGACTGCGGACGAGGAACTGTTCGCCGGGTGGCATATCCGTCTTGACGACCGCGACGCCCGCGCCATCCTGGCCGCGATTGTGTTGCTTCTCCATAAGGAGATACAGACGTCGAAGACCCCAGGCGGCGTCGCCGTACTGATCACGGTAATACGTGATCGGCTTTCGCAGCCGGACCATGGCAAGTCCGCATTCGTGTCCGATCGGGTCGCTCATGCGGGGAAGGGTAGAGTGGCCCGAGCAGCGAATCAACGGACCACGACGTATCGACAGGTCGTTCGTCCGGCGTGCGCGTCGTCCGGAGCTATGATGCGTGCGTGGCGCGACAGATCAAGAACCGGTGGGTGTTGGTGGGCCTCGTGGCAGCGGGCCAGTTGGTCATTCTGCTCGTGGGTTCGGTCTGGCTCATCAGTTGGCTCGATGCGACGATCTCCGACGCGGTTCGTGATCGCGTTCTGCTGATCGCATCCAGCGAAGTCGATCGGCTTGCCACGGCGATCGATCAACTCGATCTGGAATCTGCCGATCCGGAATCGGCGGATGGCAATCGCCTTCAGGCATTTCTTGACAATTATGTGCCGCCACGCGGCGGGTCGGTCTACCTCGTCCACGCAGAGGACGGTACGCCGATCGGTTTGCAGGCGTGGCGCGACCGGGGATTGACCGATCTCGTGGTGCAGCATGCAGGCTCCGAACAACCGATGCTCGCACTCGGTCGAGGCACGATGGCTGATTCCGGCGTGGTGAACGCGGATGACACGGACTGGTTCATCGCCACCCGTGTGTTGAACGACGTCGATGCTCGCCTGTTGTTTGTACACCGAGAACGCGATGTCCGGGCGGACGTCGCGCCAGTGATCGGTACCATGCGTGCGGTGACATTTCTCATCGCGGGTGTGGTCGTTCTGTCGTCGATCGTGCTGACGACAATCATCATGCGCCGATACGAGAATCGCCTGGCGCACGTCAACTCAAACCTGCACAAGCTGGTCGACATGCGAACCCGCGCGCTGCTCAAATCTCGCAGCGCGGTGATCGAAGGGCTCGCGAAGCTCGCCGAGTCGCGCGATGACGAGACAGGACAGCATCTGGAACGCATCAAGAAATACGTTCGTGTGCTCGGCGAGCACCTCGCGGTTGCTCATCCTGAAGTCACGCCTGAATTCGTGGACACGATGGAAGAGACATCAGCACTGCACGACATCGGCAAGGTCGGCATCCCGGATGCCGTCCTGCTGAGCACGGGAAAACTGTCGGCGGATGAACGCACGATTATTGAAAAGCACCCGTTGATCGGCGGCGACACGATTCTCGCCGTACGTCGACAGTGGGGTGATGATGAATTCCTCGTGACCGCATGTGAGATCATCTTCGCGCACCACGAACGCTGGGATGGTGCGGGATATCCATTCGGTCTTGCGGGCGACATGATCCCGATCGCTGCTCGTGTGGTGGCGCTTGCCGATGTCTACGATGCACTGACGAGTCGGCGTTCATATAAGGATGCGTTGTCGCACGACGATGCCCGCGACATCATTCTACAGGGTGCAGGCAGCCATTTCGATCCTGATGTCGTGGCCGCATTTGAGGCACGAGACGACGACTTCAGGCGTATTCGAGATCGGTACGCGAAAGACTGGGAATCCTGACATCGCGCGGCTGCCAGTCGTCAAGCTCGCCTGACAGCATGGATCGAAACGTTGAGACCGCGTTGAAACCATCCGCCAGTGCGCCGAGCGGCATCGGGCCGTTCAGGACGATCGCCACCGTGCCGTCACCGACGTGTAGCGATCGAAATGGCACTCCAAGCAACCACCGCTGGACGGTCGGCGCGAGCATGGTGATCGCGAAATCGTCGTCCGACGTTCGCACGTGCGTGGTGTGATTGAACTGATCGTCGTCGAGCATCAGTCCGTTCTGCCGACCCAGTCGATAGAGCGCACGGCTGCACGCATTTCGGCGCCGGACGCGCACGCGCGGCCACGATGGCGCATCAAGTGCGAACACTGAACGCGTGTGGATGCGTCGTGATCGACCAACGCCGGTATGGCACGTGTGTTGGAAGGCGGTGGCGGTGCGGCCGCGCCATGGGCCGGTGATGACATGGCGCACATGTCCGCGTCGAGGCACAATGCGCTCTCGTGCGAATCGGCTGTGCAGGCCGTCATGGTCGCGACCGTGGTACGTCAGGCCGAATTCATCGCAGACATCGGTCGGTCGAAGGTGTTCGATGCACGCGATCGCTGGCCGGCGGGCCGATCGAGCGATCAGTGCGCCGCTGAAGAGCATCAGCAGGACGACCGAGCCCGCAATCATGGCATCGGCGCCGCGAAGGAGTGCGATACCGGCGAGGATTGCGGCGCCACACGCACTGAGAAGCATCAACTGGACTGTGCAGGAACGGGGTTTCATGTCAGTTCAACCGTACGATTCGGTCGTCAACCTGACGTGTCCGTTCCGGACAGCGCGTGGACAAGTTGCCGCATCGTTCGTGCGGATTCCCAGTCTCGTTCATAGTGGCGGAATGGGATTTCGAAACGGTACTGTCGCGTACGCACGCTTTCGCCTGGATGGTGATCCGCCGACCCGACTCGATGAGTCGGTGCTGGAGACGCTCGCCACCAATCGCATTCGACCGGCGACCATCGGCGCGCCGCCCGAGGTCGAGTTCGGCTGGATTGCCGGCCGTCATGTGTTTGACGAACGCTTTGATCCGCACGAGGTCGCGTTTGGCGATCGCCTGATGATCGGCGTGCGCCTCGACACGAATCGCGTGCCGCCGGAGATCCGCCGCGCGTATCGCGCGATGGCGGAACAGGAACTTGCGGCATCGAGTCCGACGGGTCAGATCAGCCGGCAGGAAAAGCGCATCGCGAAAGAGACGGCGATGGACCGGTGTCGATCTGAACTTGCGGAGGGTCGATACCGCACCTCCAAGATAGTGCCGCTGCTGTGGGATCTGCCGCGTCGTATGGTCCTGGCACCCGCGATGACCGAAAACGCTGCGAACGCATTGCGCACACTGTTCGACACCTGCTTTGATGCGCGGCTTGAGCCGTTGTCGGCGGGATCGCTTGCGAGTCAGTTCGCGGATCAGCGCGGACTCAACGCAACGTACGAGGATCTCAAGCCGTCATCGTTCACCGCGCCGCCGGCGGCGGCAACAAGCGAAGAAGGGCTGGATCCGCGCGTGCCCGTCGTGCCATGGTCGCGCAGCGGGCCGGAACCGAAGGACTTTCTCGGTAACGAATTCCTGCTGTGGCTGTGGCATGAAATCGAGGAAGGATCGGGCCTGATCGAAACCGGTCCGAATGCTGTGGCGATGGTGCTGGACCGCACGCTCGAGTTGCAGTGCGGCTGGGATGTCACGGGCAAGGTCGTCGTGACCGCGGATCGCGCGTGTCGTCTGCCGGAGGCTCGGACGTCAATCAAGCTTGGCAAATGGCCACGGAAAGTCGGCTTCGTGTTGTCGGTGGATCAGGAATCCGTCGAGGGCGCATGGCAGGTTGATCGATGCGTCGTGTCGGGCGTGAAGCTGCCGAAGCTGGACGACGCCCAGACGCCGCGCGACATTCTGGAGCATCGCGTCGACACGATCATGGCGGTCGATGACACGTTGATGAGCGTGTACGAGACATTCCTGGAACTGCGCATGAGCGATCGCTGGCCGACGCATCGCGGCCGGCTCTCGTCGTGGATCGGTCAGCGCGCATCGTCGACGCCAAGCGCGAAGGTCGAAGTCATGGCGGGCTGACGCCATCACGACGCCTACAACGAAAAACGCCCCGGTCATTGACCGGGGCGTCGTTGGTTGATCGCGTGATCGAAGATCAGTTGTTCGGATGATCGACGTCGGAATCGACCGAGGTGACTTCGATGTCATCGGCATCGGCGTCTTCGATTTCGGCGTAGATGATTTCGCCTGTCTGCTCACCGAAGTGCTGGATACCATTGTCCTGCTGACCCGGGAAGTGCACGATCTCCGAGGCGGATTCGAAGCCCGGTGCATCGACATTGACCGGAACGAGCGGCTCAAAGCCCGGCTTGCTCGGGGCGGAGAAGACGACTTCGTCTTCGGACTGCATCAGAGCTTCGCGAGCGAAGATCATGGCATCACGACCCTGGCGGAAGTTCGCTTCATCCTCGGCGGTCCACTGCACGATCGGGAACGTGTTGCGAACGATGGCGTCGAATGCGAGGTCGTTCTCATCCTGGACGGTCCAGTTCTGATCGTCGGCGGCGTCAGCCACAACGTCATCTTCAGACTGCCAGTTGGAATCGCTGTTGTCCCACGTGGACGTTTCTGCCTGCTCGAACTGTTCCCACTGCTTTTCCCAGTCGGATGCAGCGCTGGTTTCATCCGTGGATGACCACTCGGATGATTCCTGGGCGATGGTGTTGTCGTCAGAGAACCAATTGCTGTCGTCGGCGAAGTCGAATGACTCATCGGATGAGTTGAACTCGGTCGATGCGATTTCATTCGAGTCGAACGACGATGCCGTCTTGGACGCGACGAACTCGTCACGGTCAGCACGGAAGATCAGCTCGTCGTCAGCGGTCCACTCCGGTGCCGGAATAGCGCTGTCGTTGTTTGTGACGAACACATCATCGCCGGTCGGCAGAAATTCATCGTCAGTCATGAACTCGTTGGACGTGGATGACTGGTTCGTGGATGACGACGCGAACTCATTCTGATCGAACTGGCTCTGCTCGACGTCGTTCTGTGCGAATTCAGTCTGCGTGTCAGCAACGAATTCATTGCTGTCGGAGCTGAACTCGACCATGTCGTCGCTGGCGAAGTCGGTTTCGTTGGCGTCAGCGACGAAGTCGTTGCTGTCGACCGAACCGAAGTCGTTGGATTCGTTGGTTTCAAGCCACGAATCGTCACCGGTGAACGTCACATCAGCATCGTCCTGCACGAACGAATCGCTGGATGCGAAGGTCTCGGTTGACATATCGAAGCTTTCCGTCGTCGCCGACTCGTCGACGAGCACGCCTTCCAGCGCGTTGCCGACCGTCGGGTTCTCGTACGGCAGCGTCACGACATAAGCCGTGCGCGGGTCGAGCTGAAGCGTCGACGGCAGTGTGCTGTCCTGGAACCACTGGCCGTTTTCCTGCCAGTAGTACTGACGGGTATACGGCTCGTAGTACACGGACGCGTCCGGGTGGAATACGAACTTGTAATCCCAGGCATCTGTTGCTGGTCGTTCAAATCGCGGCTGACCGTTCGATTCGAAGTCGGCCGTTTCAATTGCCTGCTGCTGGCAGCCCATTAACAGGCACGCGCCCGCAGTACCCAGGCTGAACGCGGCGAAAGTGGTGATCCGATGACTCATACGTTCCTCCTTGTCCAGCGCCCTGTAATCCGCTGTGGCGCTCGCACGAGACATCTGCATCGGCGTGTTCCGATCGATAGTGCGGGAGACCTTGCGAAGAGTTCACAATCACGCCACCCCACTCGGTCAAACTGGCGCAACAGGCGCAGGCGGCATAACCCGCACAGACCGAACCCCGCGCAACCTCATCCCCCGGAACGCCGGTCAAGGGCGATCCGGGGGCTGACGTCCGTGAAGGAGAAGGTGCCACGAGCAATCGGGAGAGACTGACGGCGTGCGTCAGGGGCACGCGCCAAACGCGTTGATCGTGGTCAGTACGTCATCGACATTGACGCTGCCGTTGCCACCGACCGGGGCGATGTCCTCGGCGCAGTTCGTACAGGCACCGTACGCGATGATGACCGCGACGAGATCATCCGTATTCACCATGCCGTTGCCGCCGGGCGGTGTGACATCGCCCGTACAGGATGCTTCGATGATCGGCCAGTGTTCATGGGCACCGAGATCAAGCGCATCGCCCGCGAGTCGCGGTGAGCCATCGGCATCCATGGGGATCATCTCCCAGGTGTTGCCATCACTGTCGAGGTCTGCGAGGTCCGTCGGCATAGCATCGGTCTCACCGCGATCGATCGCCGGCGAGTTGTCCTGTAGTTCGAGATTGCCGGACAGAGCATCGATGAACATCGGATCAAACGTGTGGTTGCCGTACTGACCCCATCCACCTTGCACAACACAGTCCAGCAGTGCCGGCGCGCCGCTCGCCCATGTGGCGATCTCGGCATCATTCGGTTCCTGTTCCGCGGTGTTATTCCAGAAGATCGAGTTGGTGACGTTCGCCGCGACCGGGCTGGAGATCGCGTACAGACCGCCGGCGATTCGACCGGATGCATTCGCGCTGAGCGTGCTGCTGGTCATGGTGACCGTGCTGCTGTGCAGATACACGCCGGCACCGTGCCATGCTTCATTCGCATAGAACACGGCGTTGGCAATCGTCGCGCCGGATCCATTGGTGCAATTGATGCCGCCTCCACTGTACGTGACGACGTTGCCATCGAACCGGCAGTTCACCACCGTCGGCCAGGCACCATTGATGTTCATCATGCCTCCGCCGTTGTTGCCTTCGTTGTTCATGAATGTGCATTTGGCGACGTACGGACTGCCGTTGTCGTTGTACATGCCCGCGCCGCCGTTGAGCCAGCCGGAGCAGCCGAGCAGTTCGTTGTTCTCGAATTGGCATCCGATGACGGTCGGGCTCGCCTGTTCGTTGTACATTCCGGCACCGCTGCCATCGATGTTGGATTCGTACGCGAGAATTCGGTTCTCGCGAAAGACGCAGTCGCGCACGGTGGGGCTGCTGTTCTTGTTGAACATGCCGCCACCCTTACGCCGATTGCTCTCAAACGTGCCGCGCCCGTTGATGACCGTCAGGTCTTCGATCACGGTGTTCGAGCCTTCCCCGTGCACACAGCGAATGCCGCTGGCATACAGGCCGTAGGCGTCAATGATGGTCGATTCGGCATCGGCACCGCTAACGGTGATCGCCTTGCCGTTGAGCACAATCGCCTCGTTGTAAGTGCCGGGTGCGATCACGACGTGATCGCCGGCATTGCTCGCGTTGATCGCCGCCTGAATCGTCGGATACGACGATGGCACGTGTCGGTCCGCTGCGAATGCACTGGCACTGCAGACGACCGCGCCGCCGATCATGGCCAGAGTTGTGTGCAGTCGATGCATCATCGTCCATCCTCCGTCCCGCAAAGGTCCCGTCCGCTGAAGAGCATGGAAACCGAGTGGGCATGATGGCATGAAAAGATGGGCAGACTCGGTCAATCCCGTGAAGGTGTATCGGTTGTGACAGTCAATGCACACCACGCGGGCGGATGTTCGGCGAACGAACCCCGAAACGAACACGGACCCGCGTGATGCGGGTCCGTGTCGAGAGATCGCAGGTTGTCATAGGCAGCGTGATGGCTGCGTTCATCACGATGCGTGTTGGGATCAGTACCGATAATGATTCGGCTTGTACGGACCTTCGACCGGCACGCCGATGTAGTCAGCCTGTTCCGTCGAGAGCTTGGTCAGACGGGCACCGAGCTTCTCGAGGTGCAGACGAGCGACTTCCTCATCGAGCTTCTTCGGCAGCGTGTAGACCTTGTTCTCATACGCTTCGGTGTTGGTGAAGAGTTCCACCTGTGCCAGCACCTGATTCGTGAAGCTCGTGCTCATGACGAAGCTCGGGTGGCCGGTGGCGCAGCCGAGGTTCAGCAGGCGGCCTTCCGCGAGCACGATGACCGAATGGCCATCCTTGAAGCGATATTCATCGGTCTGCGGCTTGATGTTGATGCGCTCAACGCCGGGCGTCTTCTCGAGCTTGGTCATTTCGATTTCGTTGTCGAAGTGACCGATGTTGCCGACGATCGCCTGGTGCTTCATGCGCGACATGTGATCCGCGGTGATCACGTTGAAGTTGCCGGTGGCGGTAATGAAGATGTCCGCCTTCTCGATGACGTCTTCGAGCTCGACGACTTCGTAGCCATCCATATACGCCTGCAGGGCGCAGATCGGGTCGATTTCCGTCACGACGACGCGGCACTTCTGGCCAGCGAGTGACTGGGCACAACCCTTGCCGACATCGCCGTAGCCGGCGACGACTGCGAGCTTGCCTGACAGCATGACGTCCGTGGCACGCATGATGCCGTCGACGAGCGAGTGGCGGCAGCCGTACACGTTGTCGAACTTCGACTTGGTCACGGAGTCGTTGACGTTGATCGCAGGGGAGAGCAGCGAGCCTTCTTAGGTACGCTGGTACAGGCGATTCACGCCGGTCGTGGTTTCTTCGCTGACACCCTTGATGTGCTCAACGACAGGAATCCAGAACTTCGGGTTGTGCTGCTGCAGCGCGTTCACCATTTCAAGCACGCACTTGAACTCTTCGTTGTCCGTAGAGTCCGGCGAATCGATGGTCGCACCGTTGTTGCCTTCGAATCCCTTGTGCACGAGCAGCGTCGCGTCGCCACCATCATCGAGAATGATGTTGGGACCATTGCCGTCTGGCCAGTTCAAGGCCTGGAAGGTGCACCACCAGTATTCAGGCAGCGTTTCACCCTTCCATGCAAAGACCGGCACACCCTTCGGGTTTTCCGGCGTCCCGTTCGGACCGACGGCGACTGCGGCGGCGGCGTGATCCTGCGTCGAGAAGATGTTGCAGCTTGCCCAGCGGACTTCGGCACCAAGATCGACCAGCGTCTCGATGAGCACGGCGGTCTGGATCGTCATGTGCAGCGAGCCGGTGATCTTCGCGCCAGCGAGCGGCTTCTTGCTGCCGAACTTTTCACGCAGCGCCATCAGGCCCGGCATTTCATGCTCGGCGATTTCGATTTCCTTGCGACCAAATCGCACGGTCTCCGGCGACAGGTCGGCGACTTTGAACGGCATGTCCGCGAAGAGCGGCAGGCCGGTATCCATGAACATCAGGTTGGATGCCGTGGCGGTGCTCACGAGGATGCTCCTTAGAGGGGCTCAGAAGAAGGTGTGGAAGTGCGGTTCATCCCCGCGAAAGGCTCTATCGGCTCGATTCGGGGGAGCATTCATCCATTCATCCGGATGAACGGTTCAATAGTATCCCGAATGGGCCGTTCGGTCAACCTCGCTTCTCACCACAGGCTGATCGTCGAACCGTCTCGAAGCGCCCGGGCCGGCTGCTCGGTCTGCCGGGCGATGCCGGCGATCGACCATCGGTGGGCGCGGGCTGGTCGGACCGTCAGCCAACGACCCAAAGACGTGCGAACTGGCGGTGCTTCACACAAGGGGTTCCACGGGCCGAGCATGGTGCGCCATGCCACGGGAATCGCACGACGGGTGATGTGAATCGGATCGAGCCCGAACCACGCGCCTTGTGGCGCGATCAGCGTGGCGTCATGGGCACGGGCAATGTCCGGCAGACCTTCGGCAACGGCATCGATCGCCGCATGCGCTTGTTCAAACGTCGTCGGGTGACAGGGAAAAAACACGGTCTTCGCGGCTCGAAATTGCCTGCGATTTACCTGCGAAAGCCGTTCCGTCGCCAGGTTGGTGATGACGACCGTGGCGTTCACAGCGCGCAGTCGAGCAACGCAGGTGTCCACGGTGCGCAGGATCGCTTCGGCCGAAGCGCCGAACATGATGTCTGTGCCCACATCGGTGAGCAATGCCACGGTGGGCAGCTCGGCGGGGGAGGCGAGCGTTGCCCAGAGATCACTCTCGACGATGCCGGGCAACGTCCGAAACGCGACGGTGCTGGCGCCAATGTACGAGCGTCCGTGGCCGATCGCGACATGCAGATCAATCGGGCCATCGAGGACGGTTCGAGCCGTATCAACCGCGGTGGCGATGCCGCGCGAGCAGTTGCTGGCACCGAGGATCACGGCCCGCGCCACGTGCGTTGGAGCCGGTGTTGTGCGGGTTCCGTTCATATCACGGCCTCGATCCTCGATCGGACTTCATCGTATTGAGGGTATCGGCCGGCGTCGTCCGCCGCGTACTATGGGTAGTTCATCGATACCTTTTCTCTGGAATCGCGTGTCGGGCGCAGGATGTGGCGATGGTCGCCATAGATACGTGTGCGACAGCGGTGGACTTGTGGGATTGTGTCAGAGCATGGCTCGCGACAAGCACGCCAATGAGATGTCATTTGATCCGGTTGCGGGAGCCTCGCAAACGGATTGGAGTCTCATTGGCGATGTGGCCGCCGGCACCGAGGAATCGGAGCGGGCGCGTGCAGCCCTGATCGAACGGTATTGGCCGGCAGTGTATGCATTCGTACGAAAATCCGGACGCGATGTGCATGACGCCGCGGATCTCACGCAGGGATTCGTGGTGGATGTGATGATTCGTCGTCGCCTGTTCGAAGGCGCGGATCAATCCCGCGGTCGATTCCGAACGTTCCTCTTGCGGGCGCTCAAGAATTATCTCCGCGAACGACATCGGTATGACACGCGTCGGCGACGATCGGATGAAGGCCGTCGACCCGTTCGATTCAGTGAAGCCGCATTGGCCGAGATGGAGGTTCGAAGCGCGCGCACACCCGAGGCTGCGTTTGCCGCCCAATGGAGTGTGGGACTGGTCCGACGCGTGCTTGATGCTGTTCGTGACCATTGCACACGCGATGGGCTCGAATCACATTGGATTGTCTTCGAGTCGCGCGTTGTACGCCCGATGCTGCACGGCGAGGATCCGGTTCCATACGACGCGCTCATCGAGCGTTTGGATCTCGATGATGCGTCGCAGGCGTCGAACATGATGATCACCGTGAAGCGCAGGTTCGCCCGTGAACTTCGCGATGAGGTTGGCCGGACCGTTCCCGATCCGGTCTTCATCGAAGATGAACTCAATGCGTTGCTGCGTGATCTGGAGACGCCGCTATGAATGGTGACACCGCCAACAATCTCAGCCATGCGCTGCGCTGGGCCCTGGAATCAGGAACTGATCCCGCGATGGCCTCGGCCAACTGGCTCGCTCAGGAGATTGATCCGCAGCATGCCGGCGCCGTCGCGCTGCTCGCGGACCGCGACATCACCCTGGCTCGACTCATGGACGCCAAAGATGCGTTCAAGACCATGCGCGTCCTCGGCGAAACGTCCGGCGATCGCCGGCTCGCCGCCCGCCTCTACCTCGGCGCCATCGCCGCCGCGATTTCCTATCACGGCGTTCGCATCAGCGGCCAGTCCGCAGATTCCGTCATCGGCCGTCTTGAGGACATGATTGAGGATCCGGATGCACCCGCAGAACTCCGGCACATCGCAGGCGAGGCTCGGGAGCGGATCGACCAGGATGGGTGGTCCAACATGCCTCGTCGAGCTACTGGTTGAACACCACCGGGGATCCCCGCTACCATGCTCCGCTTGATCGACGGATGTGAGGAGCGATCCCCGTGGCGAATACCTTTCGATGCACCATTGTGACCCCCGACGACGCTGTCTTTGACGGCGAACTCAGCTATGCGTCATTTCCCGCGTGGGATGGCCAGCATGGCATGATCGGCGGCCAGTCTCCGCTCCTGACGCGACTCGGTGTCGGCGCCTGTCGACTCGATCGAGCCGATGGCGGACGCGAGTGGTTTCTCGTCGCCGGCGGCTTCGCCCAGGTGCAGGGCACGACGCTCACCATTCTGACCGAGTCCGCGGTCGCGAGCGACGAACTCAGCATCGACGAGGCCAACACCGAACTGACCGCCGCGAACAACCGTGTGGGGAAGACCGGCGAAGACATTCACGATGTCGTACACGCGCAGCAGGTCGCGATGGCCAAGAAGCAGGTCGCCGCAATCGCCGGCCAGCGCTGATCGCCGTCATCGCGCAACCTGACGGCTGCGATGTGTGGCGAGCACGAACCGCGACTGCCGATGTTACTGTGGGTGAGAAAGCGAGCGCAGGAGCTGACCGTTGTCAGCGCGACTGCGTCCCGCGTGGGACCACGTGACCATGACCAAGCATGAAGACCACGAGCCGACCGCCGACGCCACGCCGGAAGTGGATCAGCCGTGCGGCGATCTGCCCATCACCATGCGCATCGAAGCGCTGTTGATCGGCACCGACAAGCCGTTGACAGAAGCCAAACTCGCGGAGTTGCTCGCGATTCCCGCCAAAGGCGCGAAGGCCGCGATCAAGGACGCCATCACGGCGCTCAATCAGGCGTACGCGGAGACCGGGCGTGCGTTCCGTATCGATCATCTCGCCGGCGGCTGGCAGATTCTCACGCAGCCCGAATGTGGCGTGCTTCTCACGCGACTGCATCAGGTTCGACAAAGTAGCAAGCTCAGTCAGGCCGCGCTGGAGACGCTCTCCATCGTCGCGTACCGGCAACCGATCATGCGCGCGGAAATCGAAGCGATTCGCGGCGTCGCCAGCGGTGAAGTGCTTCGCGGTCTCATGGAACGTCGACTCGTCAAGATTGTTGGTCGCGCTGAGGAACTCGGTCGACCGATGCTGTACGGCACGACGAAGGAATTCCTGCACGTCTTCGGCATCGCCAATCTTGATGATCTGCCGACCGTCGAAGGACTCGAACGTCGGAAGCCAGTGCGAACACGACCCGAGACGACGCCGGACGATTCGTCCGACGACGCGGCCACGGACAACACCGCCGACGATACATCGGCGACCGAGAACCCGCCCGCATCCGAGGATGCGGCGGTGGCTGAGGTCGAGACCAAGCCAGTGACCACGACTGAAGCTGAGCCCGAGACGATTCCCGCCGGGTAATCTCGTCAGGACGACGGACCTCGGCATCCGATTCGTCCCCGTTTGAACGTCGATGCATCGTCAATCGCTGCGGTAAGGCAGGCAGCACGATGACGCTCATGCCATCACTTCCCGTGACGGCCGTGCTGTCGGGCTACAATCGTGCAACAGGTATGTGACGCCACAGGCCTGCAAGGACGACGACAGGGACCTATGAAGCGACGGTATCACTTCCACTGGCCGGGGCTGATCTTCCTCGCGGCAACCGTACTCGTTGCCGTCGCGGCCATGAATAGTCAGAACAATCTGCTGTTCTGGATTCTCGGCGTGATGCTCGCGACGATCGGGATTTCCGCGATCGTTTCCGGT
>JBCCFX010000023.1:0-27943 GCA_039029515.1 Planctomycetota bacterium | reverse complement strand
TGCGTGATATCGCGACAGGCTCGGAAAAGACGACCCAGGACACCACGACGCTCGAGGACTTCACCGTGCTCGCGAAACTCCGCGATTCATCGGAAAGTTGAGTGCTGCGATCGCATGATCCGATCTCTACAATCGGGTCGTGTCAGTCACATTTGCCTACATCGCGAGGAATCAGTCTGGTCAGCAGGTGACCGGCCGTCTCGCTGCGCCGAACGAGCAGGGCGTGCTTGCAGAATTGCACGCACGAGATCTTGCCCCGATTCAGGTGACCGCGGTCAAGGAGAGCATGCAGACCGCGCGCCGCCTGTCCACCCGGCGACTTGCAACGACCTACCGACAACTCGCTGATCTGCTCCGGGCCGGCGTGCCACTGATGCGCGCATTGAGGTTGCTCGCGAAACGGCGCGCCAATCCGAAGCTGGCGAACATTATGCGACAGGTCGCGGATGCCGTTGCCGACGGTGCGACGCTTGCCGATGCGATGTCGACCCAAGGCGATGTCTTCCCCGATATGCACGTGGCGATGGTTCGAGCTGGCGAACGCGGCGGATTTCTCGACACGGTGCTTGGTCGCATGGGCGAATTCCTCGAACGTCAGGCCGATATTCGCAGCAAGGTCGTCGGCAACCTGATCTACCCGTTCGCGCTCCTTGGCGTCGGGGCGACGATCATCGTCGGTGCGCTGTATTTCTTCGTGCCGAAATTCGCGGCGTTCTACAAGAGCGATGAGCTGCCGCTGCCGACCACGATCCTGATGGCGGCGTCGGATCTCGTTCGTGAACGCTGGTGGCTGCTGCCGGTGATTGCGGTCGTCGGGTTCTTCGCCGTCCAATGGGCACGACAGCAACCGGCTGTCCGACGTTGGTTCGCAGGCATGATCCTGAAGACGCCGGTCCTCGGAAGCCTGATCGGCGGGCTCGCGGTGAGCCGGCTGTGTCGCACGCTTGGCACGCTGCTTGCCAACGGAATCCCGCTGCTGCCTGCCTTGCAGGTCAGCCGCGATGCGGCGGGCAACGTGCTGCTCGCCGAGGCAATCGATCATGCGTCCGAGTCGGTGCGAGCCGGTGAACCGTTGGCGACGCCGCTTGGCTCCAGCGGCCTGCTGGATGACGATGTGATCGAGATGATTGCCGTGGCGGAATCGGCCAACAACCTGCAGGACGTGCTGGTGACCATCGCGGATACGCTGGACGGCCGGATCGAACGAACGTTGACGGTTCTGATCCGCCTGATGGAGCCGGCGCTGCTATTGTTGCTTGGCGGTGCCGTCTTCTTCATCTTTATGGCCCTGGTCATACCGATGATGCAATTGAGTTCGAAGATCTGAGGCGAACCGAACCGGCTCGCCGCCGGTACAAGATAGTGACGCTCGATGGCAGGCGACGTGCCTGAGTGTGAGATGCGACTCCTGGAAGGGGACCGACCGTGACGACTCGACGACAAACCCGTGGCTTCTCGCTGATCGAAGTGCTGATTGCCATCGCCATCGTGCTCGCCATCGGCGGTCTCGTGGCATTCAACCTGCTGCCTGAGAAAGATCAGGCGGACAAGGATCTGCAGGTCATTCAGTTCGACCAGATCGACCGCGCGCTCAAGAGCTTCAAGCTCGACCTCAATCGCTGGCCGACCGACGATGAGGGGCTCGACGTGCTGCTGCGAAGCGATGCACTCGAGGATGAAGGCGATCAGGATCGCTGGCAGGGACCGTACATGGAAGATCCGGTCATTGAAGACAAGTGGGGCACGGAAGTCGTGTACCGGTATCCGAGCGAGATTCGTGAAGGCGATTACTACGACCTCATCTCGTACGGACCCGACGGCGAAGAGGGCGGTGACGACGACATCACCAACCACAGTCGCGTGCTTGACGAGGACGGCGAACTGCGCGAAGAGTTCGAAGACCTCGGCGACGCGGACGACGCCGGTCTCTGATCATCGTCGGCAAGGCGACACCCATGTCTCATCGCGGTGTCACGCTGCTTGAATTGCTGATTGCCATCGCGCTCGTCGTCTCTGTGGCGGCGATCGCGGTGGTCGCTATGGACCAGACGCTCGGGCGTCGGCAGTTTGAGCGTACCGTCGAACTCGTTCGCGAACAGATGCAACTCGCACGCGCGCACGCCGAGCGTACCGGCGAGCCGGTCGAACTGCTGTACTTCGAAGAGAAGAACCTGCTTCGCACGCAACGATTGCTCGTGAACGATGTGCTGCCTGACGATGAATCTCCCGCATTCGAGTCTGACGACAATGAATGGGGCAGCCTGCGCGATGATCGCATCATCGAGGAACCATGGTCAGAGCAGGCATGGCCCGATCAGTTCTCGTTGACGACAACCGATCCGCGGTTGCCCGACATGGACTTCGGTGATCCGCGCGACGATGGCTCGTTCATCGGACCGTCAGACACCGGCGTTCGCATCGCGGTACTGCTGCCGGACGGTACAGCATCTGGCGGGTCAGATCTCTATCTCTCCGATGGGCGCACGCGTCTGATGTTGCTCGCGGTGAACGACTACCTCGCCACGCTGCGCACGACGCCATTGTCGATGGATGACCCCATTGAAGCTTTTGAATCTATGGACGATGACGCTGCGGAGGCATCGTTCGACGAGGCGCCGGAAGCGCGGGCGGCAACACCATGAGTCGTTATCGCGGCGGATTGCTGTTCGAGACCCTCGTCGCACTGGCGATCTTCATCGCCGCGTCCGGCTTCGCGTTGCGCGCATCACGCCAGGCGCAGGATCAGGTCGAGCGTCGTGTGCGCACGCAACTCGCATTGGACTTCGGGCTTGCGAAACTGGCTGAGCTCGATGCGGGATTGACCTCATTGAACGATCTTCGGTCTGATGAAGTCGACGCAATTGGCTCGATGGAATTCGAAGATGATCCAACGGTCGAACCGGTTCCGTTCAACATCGACATCCAGACGCAACGCTCGCCGTACGGAAACCTCTCGGTCGTCCAGTTGACGGTGACGGAACGTGAACCCGATGGTGGCTGGGGCGCCGAGCAGCGACCGGTCAGTGTCACGGTGCGCGAGTTGATTGCCTTGCGCGATGGTGAGGCGGACGAGTATGAAGTCGATGAACTCCTCGAAGATCTTCCTGAGCCGTCGCTGACGGATGAAGAGGACGAACCGCAACCGCCCGATGACGATCCCATCCTCGAGCCGGATCTCGACGATGAAGATGGCGACGAAGATGGCAATGAAGATGATGAGGCGTCACCATGAGTCGGCGCGCGTTCTCACTCTTTGAGGTTCTGGTCGCGATCGCGCTGATCATGGCGTTGCTTTCGACGATGTTCGGCGTGCTCTGGCAGGTCGTGAACACGCGCGATCGCGTGTCGGAGCGCGCACAACAACTCGAGGCGACTACGCGCCTGCTCGATCGTCTTGATCGGGCGCTCATGACGTGCCTGGTTGAAGGCCCGAACGGTGAGGCGGGCGTAAGCGGCGATGCGACATCGATCTCCGTCCTCGCGCAGGGAGTTGTTGTCGATCTCGATGCGACCGATGCCTGGTCGCGTGATCGGCAGCGCCATGTATTCACCTACGATGAAGCATCGCGACAACTCTCAATGTCACGCACGGTACTGCCGTCAATGCAGGCCGCGGAATCCGCGTCGTTTGGCGTGACGTTCGGGAAGATTCGATTTCGATACCACGATGGTTCGGATTGGCGCGATTCCTTTGACACGTTGGAAGCAGGGCGATTACCTGCGGCGGTTGAAGTCGCCGTCTGGTATCTGCCGTGGCCAGGCGAGATCGTTGATGATGAGCCGATCGGTGACCTGTTCGATGCGCGCGATGATGAACTCCCCGAGCGATTGACGTTCGATACCGATGTTGGCTTCGATGAGGATGCCTATCTCGAAGAGATGGATGTTTTCCTCGTCGAGACACCGGTGCCGGATCGAATTCGCGTGCTCACTGTGCCTGATTCTGATCCGGATGATGGTCCGGCGGAAGATCTTGACCGCGACGTTGCGGCTGGAGGTGATGCATGACGTCATCTCGCCGCCATCGCCGGCATGGATTCGTAATCATCACCGTTTTTGTCGTGGTTGGCAGCCTGTTGCTGATCACGATGAGCCTGATTTCGCAGGCACAGTTGAATCTGACGGCGACGCGTCAGGCAGAGATCACCGCGCAGCAACATACGCTCGCGCGATCTGCAATCAAACTGCTTCTTCACGAATTCGATCGACAGCGCGATGACATCCTCGATGCGCTGCTGCCCGAAATCGATGAGGAGTACACCATCTACGAAGTCGGTCGAACGACCGGCATTGTCCGGCTGCGCACGGTTGGCGCGGAACGCCGACGGTTCATTCCGACATCGTCGCGCCTCGATATCAATCTTGTGACGCAGGAGATGCTCGAAGCGACTGGCGTGGTCGAGCCGGACGTCGCGCGTCGCATCGTGTCGTTCCGGACCGCGCGCGGGACGCCGTTCACGAGCCTCTCGGATCTCCTTGAGATCGACGGCGTGACGGCATCGATGGTATTTGGCGAGCCACGGGCGGAACTCGATGATGACAGCGGCGTCGCGGCCACCTTCGACGATGCGGCGCAGGCGCTTGCGGACGTGGTGGATGTCTATTGCGTGGAGCCGGCACTCCAGCAGAACGGCCGGCTTCGCATCAACCTGAACACGCCATGGTCGGATGAGCTCGGATCGCGGCTGGACGAGCGGTTCGGCGATGGCACCGGGCAGATCGTCAAGGAGATCATGGACAACGGCACGACGTTCGAGAGCGATGGCCGGATCATCCAGGTCATGCGTTTCTTTGATCTCGATCCTGATGAATGGGTTGAGCCGGTGGACGCGCTGACGACGGCATCGGATTCGACGTTGTACGGCCGGGTGAATCTCAACGACGCGCCGATTGAAGTGCTTCGGGCATTGCCAGGCATCGATGATGAGGCAGCGGCAGCGATCGTGGATGAGCGGGAATCGCTGACGGAGGAGGAGCAGAACACCATTGTCTGGCCATGTCTGCGCGAGATTGTGCCCGCGGAGGCGTTTGATGAGCTGGGCGGCATGCTGACGACGCGTTGCTGGGCGTATCGAATTCAGTTCGAAGTCGGTGAAATCGACCGCGAATCGCCGACGGAAGAATTGGAGCGTCCATTGCGTTTCGAGGCGGTGATCGATCTTGCATCGCCACGTGCCCGTCTTGCCTCACTTCGCGAAATCACCGCGCTTGAGGTGGCCCGGGCGGTCGCTCCTGCCGAAGTGTTGGATGAAATCAATGATTTGGATGACACGGACGTTGATGCAGAGGGGATGATCGGCGCCGAGCCGGTTGATGTCCCGCCCGTGTCAGAGACCCGGACCTCCGATTTTGCGGTGCCGCTGGACTTCGGGCCGCCTGGCGCGGGGTCGGATGACATGCCTTCAGATGACGCGGAAGCGGAGTCGTCGGCAGGCGGACCGTCGGGGACGCGTATGGGTCGTTGGCGTCGAACCGGATCGACGTCGGGAAGTTGAGTCGTCTTCACGACGACATTGGAGTCAGACAGAGCCATGGCCACGCGCGAGTCAGTGGCAATCGAGTTGACGGGTGGACGCCTTCGAGCCGTGGAGACGGTTCGAAACAACGGTGGTCTGCGCGTTCGTCGGATCGCGGTCGATGACGCACCATCGCAGATCGATACCGCCGACGTCGATGCGCTGGGTCAGTGGATTCGCGAACGACTCGACGCCGCGAAGATCAGTCGATCTGGCGTGATCTGGCAGGTCGGCCGCGAACATGTCGCCGTCAAGCGTCTCGTGCTGCCGACAACGGATCCGGATGAGCTTCCGGACATGACACGATTCGCGATGGTGCGCGAACTCCCGTTCGAAGCTGACAACATCGTGATCGACTTCGTCGCGATGCCGCCCGATGAGCGCGAGACCGTCGTGCTCGCCGCGGCAATTCCGGCAGCGGAACTTGATCGACAGCGTGCGATCGCAAAACAGGCTGGCTGCAAGGTCGTCCGCATTGCGCTGCGCAGCATGGGAACGGCCGCACTGATTCGAACGGATCCGCGATGGTCGACACAGCGCGTGCTTGTCATTGATGTGACGCGCGGTCGCGCTGACTTTGGCGTGCTTGATGCAAGTGGTGTGCGCTTCGCGCGGTCCGCTGAGATCAATGGTGTTGCGAACGGCGATCACACGACCGATGCGCTCGTCAGCGAGACGCACCGTACGTGGATGAGTTATCGCATGACCGACGATGGCAGTGACGTTGACCACGTCTTGCTGTTCGGTGAGCGGGCGCGATGCGAAGATGCCGTGAAACCAATGGCGGCGGCGCTGGAACGTCCCGTGGAGTTCGTGACGGATCATGCGCACGTGTCGTGCGAGAAAGTGGAAGCAGATCGAGTGTGGCCACTTGTTGGCCAGGTGCTGGGATTGACTCGCGATCTGCCGGCCATCGATTTCGCGTCGCCGCGTCAGCCGAAGGATCACGCAGGTCGTCGTCGCAAAATGGTGCTTGCCGCCGCCGGCGCGATCGTGGTCAGCCTCCTTGCACTGTGGACGCTTGGTCAGCGTGATCTTCGCGGATTGCAGACTGAGCTTGACGGTCTCAAGGCCCAGCGAAGTTCCTTATATAAGGACTATGCAGACTGCATTCGCGAAGCCGATCAGTTGAAGCACATTGACCGCTGGATGACCGTTGAGGAAACATGGCTCGACCACATCGACTATCTCCTCGACTTGTCACCGTCATCGGAGCAATTGGTCCTTGATGGCTGGAGTGGCGCGATCAACTTCAAAGGCGTGAAGTACGATCGGAAATCGAAGACCTGGTCGCAGCCGGCGACGACAGCAATAGAAGTCTCGGGTGAAGCGAAGGACCGCACGATCGCAGATATTTTCCGTGCGGCGCTTGTCGACAGCGAACGATACATCGCATCATCGTCCGGCAGCGATGTCAAAGCAGGGCGACGTCTGCCGATCAGCTTCACGTACCGACTGACGTCAGATGTGCGCAATCCGGCGCCGGATGCAGATGCCAAGCCAACGATGACGGCATCGCGCGGAAAGGACGCACCGTGAAGTCTCCGCGCACCATCGCGATGCTTCTCATCGGCGCGAGCATTGTCAGCGCGCTGTTGTTGTCATCCGCGCGAAAGATGTACTTTTCGCCGCGCGCGGAGTTGAAAGCGGAGATCTCTGAGCTGAGCGGAAAGCTCGAAGGGTATCGCAAGGTCGTCAATCGGGAGCCGGAACAGCGTCGACGATTGCGTGACATTGTGAACCGCACGCTCGGTGATGAGCGCGAAGTGGTTGACCATGCGTTGCGCACGCGACTGAACCGAATTGCGGAATCAACCGGCTTGTCCGCGGGCAGCGTCGGGACGGGGAAAGTGGCCGCGCGCAAGACGCCGGCGACGTCCAAATATCGACAGCGCGATCTGAAGCATCGAATCGACTTCGTCGAACTGGATGCGTGGGTCAGCGGAAGCGGGACGCTCGAACAGGCGATCGAGTTGATTGACCGGCTTGATGTCGAGCCCTGGCTGCACCGCATTGACTCGGTTCGCTTGTCACCGAAGAACAATGGATCGCAGTTTGATATCTCGGTTCGCCTGACCACGCTCTTCATCCCGGGGAAAACGCCGACCGAGCCACTGGTGTACGGCGAATCATTCTCGGCACGAAATCCGGATCGGACGGCCCGGCTTGTGTCGGCGAACCCATTCCGATTGCCGCCGCCGGAGCCGGAGACGAAGCCAGCCCCGCCGAGCCAGCCGGAACCTGAGATTAAGCCTGAACCGAAGCCGAAACGGTTCAATTTCGGGGCGTGGGTGGTCAGTGGAGCCGCCGATGCGGGCGATGGGCCGGAAGTCTGGTTGCGTCATCGCAAGAGCGGGGAGCGTCGTCGACTGGTGGTCGGCGAGTCGATTCACACGATGAAGTTCGAGGGGAGCCGCGGCATCGTCGCGGTGTTCTCCATCAATGAAGAGTGGTTTGAGGTGCCGGTGGGACAGGATCTCAGCCACAGGGAGTCGGTCTCACGGTAGACTGCATCCAGCCGGCGGAGCCGGTACTCCCGTTACCGCGGAGGTTTGCAGGATGCGCCAGGGGCGATGGTTCAACACGATACTCGTGTGCGCGTGTGTGCTTGCCAGCACAATCGCGCCCGCAGCGGCGAATCCGCCGTCGACGTCCAACGTCGATGCGCCGGACGAAACGCCGAAGCGAATTCAATTCAGTTTCAGCGGCGCGACGTTCCAGGAAGTCATCGACTTCTTCTCGCGCGCGACCGGTCTCCCGGTGATCTGGGAGAGTGCGCCGCCTGAGGGAACGCTCGATTACATCTCGCCGGAGTCGTACGACACCGACGAAGCAATGCGCGTGCTGAACATCATTCTGCAGTCGAAGGGTGTCATGTTGCGCGTCAACGATGACATGCTCTATCTGCAGAAGCTCGCGGACATGAGCAAGGAAGACATTCCGACGTATGTCGGCCAGCTTCCCGACAACGTGACCGACGACCAGATCATCACTGTGGTTCGACCATTGCAGGTCGCCATTGCCAAGTCGCTCGCGGAGAAGCTTGCGACGATGGTCGCGTCATACGGCTCGGTCACGCCGATGTCGCAGCAGAATTCGCTCATCATTGTCGAGACGGCGGCGCAAGTGCGCCGACTGCTCACGATCATCGAAGAGCTGGATCGCGATGATCCCGAGGGTCAGATTGAAATCTTCCCGGTGCGCAACGCGCGGGCTGAAGATCTCATGGGCCCGCTCAACGCGCTGCTCGCGATCAAGACAGAGAAGTTCGTCGTGCAGGCGGACGGCAATCAGGTGCGCATCGAAGACAATCAGATGCCGGGCCTGAACATCACGCCGGACCCGCGCACAAACTCAATCGTGGCCAAAGGCACGCAGCAGCGTATTGACAAGCTGCGCGATGTCCTTGTCCTGCTCGATGTGCCCGCAACGCAGACCTCTCGCGAACTGCGTTCGTTTGATCTCAATCGACTGTCGGCGTCGGAAGCGGCGAAGCAGTTGAATAGCCTCTTTCCGCCGCTGAATGACAAGCAGAAGAAAGCTGGCAAACAGCGTCCGACGATCATCGCGGTCAACGATGCGAACCGCGTGACCGTTGTTGGATCAGAAGCTGAAGTCGCCGAGTCTGAAGCCTTGCTTCGACAAATCGACGATCTGTCCACCGTCGCATCGCCATCGGAACGTGATGTCGCAGTCGTCGCCCTCCAGCATGCCGACCCGAACGGAGCCGTGCAGGCGATCAAGCAGCTTCTCGATACACGTCAATCGCGCGATCTGCGTCTCATTGCCGGCCCGGACGGCCGAAGCGTGCTCGTCTCAGGTCCGAACGCTGATGTGCAATCCGCCCGCGCGTTGTTGACCGCGCTTGATCAACCTGATCGATCCGAACAGCAGATTCGTGTGCTGACGGTCGAAGGTGATCGTCCGGCAGAAATCGTCGCGCGAGCCACGGAACTACATCAACGTCGCACGACGTCGCCAAGCTCGTTCTGGCAGGAGTTTGATGTCGCCAACCGAATGCTGACGCTGATCGGTGCGCCGCGCGACCTGGACGAGTTCGAAACGACCTTCCGCACGCTCGAAGGTCAGCTCGCCGTGAATCGTGAAACGCGCTACGTCACGCTGCAACATTCGCAACCGAGTGTCGTCGCGGACATCGTGCGAACAATGTCGACCCGACTGTTCCGTGTGCCGGACGGTAGCGTCGGTATGGAGCCAACCGTCGAACCGATCGATGAGCTGGACATGCTCGTCATCAGTGCTGGCCCTGATCAACTCAAGGTGATTGACACCGTCCTGCGCAACGTTGACGTGCCGACGTCTGAGTCGATGCCGCCGCTGCGGATTCTCCAGCTTCGCTCGGCCGATGCGGGCAATCTGGCCGGAACGCTGATGCGACAGTTTGATCGTCGGCCAGCGGAGGAACGTCGTGAGAAGCCGGTGCAGATCACCGCGGATCCGAACACAAATGCATTGATCGTCGCCGCGCACGAATCGATGCTTCCGGAGATTCAGGGGATCGTCGAAGATCTCAACCAGGTCAATCGTCAGGATTACGAAGGCCGTGAGATTCGGATCTTCCCCTTGAAGGTGGCGCGGGCGGAAGAACTTGCTCGCACGATTGACGAGATGTTCCCGGAACCGCAGATGCCGCGCGACCGACGTGGTCGACCGATGCCGCAGCTTCAGGAACCGCGCGAAGTCGTGGTCCGGGCCGATGTGCAGACGAATGCACTGATCGTCGATGCTCCGGTGCAACGCATGGCGGGATTCCAGCAGCTTGTCGAGCAGCTTGATCGCCAGAAATTCCTCGAAGAATCCGAAGTCCGTACCTACAAGGTGATCCACGCGGATCTCACTGCACTTGCCAATACGCTGCGCACGCTTGCATCCAATGGCAGCCTGAATCCATCCGGACGCGATGCTCGCGTCGGCATTTCCATTACGACGGAACCGATCAGCCAGTCGATCGTGGTGTCCGGTCCGGTTGCAGTGTTCGACCGCGTCGAAGAAGTGCTCGATGAACTCGACACGCGCCGCGCCCGGCCGACAACCGTCCTTCGGTTCTACACGCTCGAATTTGCTCGTGCAGATGCGCTGGCAAACATGCTGCGTTCCGTACTGTCGGCGCGGCTGACCGAAGATGTGCCCGAAGCAGGCATGCAAGGCGAAGCGCTGCTCAACGTGACGGCTGATGGCAAGACGAACACCGTCATCATTTCCGCACCGGAATCACTGATGCCGGTCGCGGAAGCGTTGATCGAACAACTTGATGTGGAAGGGACAGCGGCTGGCGACTCCACGATTCGTATTCGACCGCTGACGTTTGCCGATGCGCGTCAGATCACGGATTCGCTTGGTGCTGCCATGCCGGGCATGATCAGCCCTGCAACCGGTCAACCAATCAAGGTGAAGCTCATTCCCGCGCCGGGGTCCAATGCGATTCTGCTCGTCGGGCTGCCGGTGGATCTGGATGAAGTCGAGTCGCTGATCGAGCCGCTGGATGCACGTCCGGCGCTCGATGCCATTGACGCGCGCACGTTCCGTTTAGCGCATGCGGATGCGCAGCGCATCGCGCCGATCGTGAGCAATCTGCTGACAGACCAGCAGGCGACGGATCCGCGGATTGTCCTCGAACGCATTCGTCGGAGTCGTGGTCAGGTCGACCTCACACCAAAGATTCGTGTCGAAGCGGATCAGCGCACGAATAGCCTGATCGTTTCGGGACCGCAGCGCACGGTCTCTCTTGCTGAAACCCTGATCGGCAAGCTTGATCAGCCAGCCGATGATCGCGAGCGATCCGTTCGCATGTATGCACCGAGTCGGGCTCGTGCTGATGAACTGGCATCGCGCGTGCAGCGCGTCATCGAACTGACGCAGCCTGGCGGACGTCGAAGCCGTGTTGAGTTGATTGCCGAAAACCAGGATTCCACGATTCTCATCATTGGAACGTCAGATGAGATTGATGCTGCGATGGCGCTGCTGGAAGAGCGCGATGCGCGGACGCCGGTGATCCCGCCGGTCGATCTTCGCATTGTTCGCCTGGAACGGACGGATGCATCGGTTATTGCAGGCACGATGAATGGTCTGCTTCAGGATCGTTCGCGTTGGCCGGAGCCGTTGCAGCAAGTGGTTCGTGCAGGACTCCCGATCGCGCAGCCGACGGTGTCCGCGGATACGACGCGAAATCGCCTTCTCATCAGTGCCCCGGATGCTCTGATGCCGCTTGCCGACGAGTTGATCGCCGAGTTCGAACGCGATATGGATGCCAACGGTCCGGTTGACGTTCGTGTGTTCTCATTGGTGCAAGCCGATGCGCAGAACGTTGCGGCGGCGATCAATGCATCGGAGGAAGCGATCGTCGCGGCCGACCCGATGACTGAACGTGCCCGCGTCGTGGCTGAACCTTCAACAAACACGCTCATCGTGACGTCGTCCGCTGATCGAATGGCAGGCATTGAGTCGTTGATTGCCCGACTCGATACCGGCATGTCCTCCGATGCACCGCAGCTCCGCATGATTCGGCTCAAGCACGTGCGCGCTGAAGTGATCGTGCCGACCGTCCGTGAACTGGTTGCCGCCGACGAAGTCATGCCAATGTGGATGCGCTTCGAGATGGTGCGGCGGAATCTCACGCTGGATTCCAATACGCCGGAAGTACGCGTTGCTGCGAACGAACAGCTCAACGCGCTCATGGTGTCAGCGACACCTGCTGTCCTCGACATGGTTGAGCAGATGGTCGCGCAACTGGACGTTGATCCCAGCACATCGCCATCCTCCGTCACCAGCGCGGTGCGTGTCATTGCACTGGATCACGCGGATGCGAGCGAGCTGGCGGAGAACATTTCATCTTTGTTTGACGGTGCCGATGGCGCTGCGCCGCCGGTCATTCGTGTCGACCGTGCAAGCAACACGCTGCTCGTGCGGGCGACCGACACGCAGTTTGCGGTGATTCAGAATGTCGTTGACAGCATTGATGACGCCACGATTTCCGCATCGCGGCAACTGCAACTGATCCCCGTGGATCCGACCCGCGCCAATGCCGCCGATGTCGCACGAACGCTGGAACAGTTGATGGACACCGGCAGCGGCAACTCCATCGAGGTCATCACGGTTGAAGAACTACTGCGCCGTCAACAGGAGCGATCGCAACCCGCCGAAGATTCGACATCGAGTCGAAACACCGTCGATGAGTTACTCGGTCATCTCGCGATGATGACCATCGGCATCCTGCCTGAGAACGGCGAGCGAAAATGGTACGACGTGCTGCGCGATGGGGCGTCGTCACCGGTTCTCGATGAAATTCTCGCTGCGCAGCCCGCGCCGCAGCCGGAGGTGGCAGCACTTGCTGTCCCCGAACCATCGATGGCCCGTGACGATGCGTCGTCGGATGCCGATGTCACCATTGCCGTGGATGCCGCGACGAACAGCCTGGTGGTGATTGGTTCGCCGCGTGCGATTGAGCGCGTTCAGGCGCTCGCCTCACAACTCCAGGATCAGTTGCCCGCGCCGGGCAGCCGGGTGCGCATGGTGCCGATGCCGGAAGGCATTGACGCGGCAACCGTCGCGCGACTTGCCAACCAGGTCATCCGCCAGATCGCGCCGCCGAGTGGGCGTCGTGGTGATATCGCACGCCGGGCGTCGATCGTGTCCGACACACAGGCGAACACCGTCGTCGTCACGTCGAGCGATCTGGACTTCAATCTGATCGGCGATCTGATCGCCACCTTCGCGCGACCGTCGACAACCGACCGCCTTGCCGTCAAGATTTATCCGCTGCGAACCATCACCGCGAACCGTGCCGCGGATTCCGTGCGCAGTCTGCTTCAGCCGGCGGGCAATGCGCGCCGTGGTCGGCAGGCACAGCGCGTCCGGCAGCTCGCACTGACGCTGCTGGAAGATGATGCAGCTGCGGTCGAAGCCGTCTTCGATCCCAGCAAAGTCCGCGTGTCCAGCGATACGCAGAACAACGCGTTGATCGTGACCGGCAGTGCCGATGCGCTCGCGTTCATCGATCGTTTCGTGTCGCTCATTGATCAGACACCGACGAACACGCAGTCGACGCTCAAGCTGTATCCACTGCAAGCCGCACAGGCATCAGACCTGCAACAGACGCTGCGACGCATCTTCCAGTCGCGCTTCCGCAGCATGCGGAATCAGCCGGGCGGCGCAACCATTCAGCCTGAGTTCGCATCAGATGCGCGAACCAACACGCTGCTCGTGACGGCGTCGCCTGAGCAACTGCAGGAAATCGACCAGCTACTCGTGGAACTGGACCAGAAGACGGGCGATGATCGATTCCCGCTTCGTGTGGTCGAACTCGACGAAGCGCCGGCCGATCAGGCTGCTCGCTTGCTTGATCGCGTTGTGATCGGTAACGATCGTGATCGCCGGGAAGCGACCTCGATCATCGCGGATTCGAATTCGGGCGTGCTGCTGATTCGCGCGAGTGATGAGGTCATGGCCGAGATCGAAACGGTGCTTGCCGAGGTTGATCGAGATGCCACAAGCACATTCGACGTGCGGACGATTACATTGGAACGCGCGAACGCACAGTCTGTCGCGACAGCGTTACAGCGTTTTTATGACGATCGGGCGCGCATCGCATCCAGCGCGCGTGGTCGTCGAGGCCAGTCGCGCCGCGTGTCGATCATCGGCGATGATGCGAGCCGGACGCTGCTGATCGCAGCTTCAGATTCGGACTATAAAGAGATCAGCCAGCTGGTGGCGCAGTTCGATTCGCCGCAGGCGACCGATCAACTCATGTTTCGCGTCTTCGAATTGAAGCACGCGAAGGCGACGGACATTGAATCGACCGTTCGTGACCTCGTGGAAGATCTGACCTGGAATCAGGGGCCGTTCTTCTTCTCAAATAGCCGCATGCTCGGCGGCTCGATGAACAAGGGCACGATTGCCGTCCGCGCGGATGGCCGACTCAATGCACTCATCGCAACCGGCGAAGGCAACAAGTTCGATGTCGTGGAGCAGATCATCGAAGTCCTTGACATGCCGGCGTCGGACACCGCGCAGCGCACCGTCAAGATCTATCGACTTCGTCATGCCGATGTCAATGTCGTGCGCGAAGTCGTGGAAGACGTCTACGCCGGCGGCAACAACAACCGCCGATGGTGGGAACCGGACGATACGACCGGCGTGCGCGTCGAGGCAGACCGCAACCGTAACGTGTTGATCGTGTCGGCGACGACGGGCGAGCAGGACGAGATCGGCGAGCTGATCACCGAAGTCGACAGTCAAATGGCTTCAGCGCAACAGGAAGTTGTCGTCGTTCCCGTGCAATTCGCGGATGCGAACGAAATCGCCCGCAATCTCACGCAGTTTCTCCGCACGCGAGCTCGTGCCCGCAATCAGCGACAAGCCAATGCATCGGTGCTTGCGAATCGGTCCTCGAACTCGCTCATCATCGCCGCACCCAAGGAAGATGTCCTGACGATTCGCGATGTCGTGGCCCGGCTTGATCAGGCCGACATTTCCGGCGATCGCGTCATTGAGATCATCGCGCTCGAAGATGGCGATGCCGACGAGATCTCGCGCATTCTTCGTGAGCAGTTTGGTCGACGTGGCGGCAAGGGTGTGATCGTCACCGCGGACATGCGGACGAACAGTCTGATCGTCAACGCACCGCAGGAAGAGTTCGCCCAGGCGCAGGCGCTGATCGCTCGCCTCGACTCACCGTCAGCGTCCGATGAAACCATCATTCGAACGTACACCCTCGAAGGCGCGCGGGCGACCGAAGCGGTGGACATCCTCGCATCGACGCTGCAACTCGACGCCGACGGCGAAACGTCGGGCATCACGATCAAGCTCGACGAGACCGGCGACGCGGTTGAAGTCAAGGGCCGCATCGTGGCGGACCGACGCTCCAACAGTCTCATCGTGACCGCAACCGCGGAGTCGTTCCCGGTCATCGAATCGTTGATCACGCAACTCGATGAAGTTCCGTCAGTCAGCCCGGTTGAATATCGCATTATTGGCCTCGAGTTTGCGATGGCCGACGACGTCACGTTCACGCTTGAACGTATGGTCCGATCTCAGGATCCTACGTCGCGACCACGCATCGACTACAACCGTCGTGAGAACCAACTCATCGTCGCGGCGACGAACGATCAGTTCGAGCAGATCGAACGCATCGTGCGCGAACTTGATCAGCCGTCGGAGAACGAACGCGTCACAGACTTCGTCCCGCTCGACTTTGCCGAAGCGGTGCAGGTGAAGGATGCACTGACGGTCTTCTATGGTCCGATGGCGATCGAAGCCGATACGCCAGGCAAGCTCAACGTTCGCATCGTGGCGGATCCGGCGACGAACAGCCTTGTGATCTCTGCCGCCGAAGCAGAATGGGCGGGCATTCGTTCGCTGCTCGAGAAGCTGGACAGTGAAGAGTACGACTCATCGCTCCAGCTTCGCGTCCTGCCGTTGCGATATGCAGATGCAAGTTCGGTCGCCCGTGCCATCAACGAAGCCTTTCAGGGCACGATCGAACGAGGAAATCGTAATGAGCCGCGCAATCAGAATCGATCACGCGAGAACGATGATCGCCGTGATCGCGATGAGCGCACGGTGCTCGTGGAAGCCGAAGAATGGGTTCGCGCATCCGCCGAACCGCTGACCAATGCGGTCGTTGTGTCGGCGAGCCGACAGAACATCCGAAAGATCGAACAGATCGTCTCGCAGCTCGATGTGGCGGATTTCGCGAGCCTGCCCGCGCCGCGGCTGATTCCGGTCATCGGAGCTGATCCGGTGCAACTCGCAGATTCGCTGCGTCGGCTGTACGCACAGACTTCAAACGATGCGCGAGCGCGTTCGGGTCGCGGCCTCCGGATTGTCGGCGACAAAGACTCAAACACGATCATCGTGCGTGCAGATGACGAAGAATTCGCACAGATCAACGCGCTCGCTACGGCACTGCAGAATCAGATGTCGACTCAGGGACTCGGCGTGCATGTCATTCACCTTGCCGCCGCACCTGCATCGCGCGTCGCCACGGCGATTCGACAGGCATTCAGCGAGCGCGCAGCGCAGGCCGGCCAACCGTTGTCGATCGATGTCGATGCTGCGGGCAACAACCTGATCGTCGCATGTTCAGGTGGACTGCTGGCCGAAATTCAGGCGACGGTCGCGCAACTCGATGCGCTGACGCCGGCCGCCGGTCAGTCGATCTTCATCATCGAACTCGAACACGTTTCGCCTGATGCCGCGACCAATGTGATTCAGTCGATTGGCCTTGATCGTCCGCAGCCGGATGACTCGGTATCGCGCCTCGTTGCCGAACCGATTCGTGTCACCGCGATGCAGGGACGTAATGCGCTCATCATCGTGGCGAATCCTGCGGATCAGGACACGGTCATCGGCCTACTGAAGACCATCGATGCCGAACCAGCGCTCGCCGAGAGCCTCGTTCGTGTCGTGCCGTTGCGAAAAGCCGAAGCCGGCGCGGTCGTGGACACGCTTGAACGCATGTTGGCGCCGGGTGAGCAGCAGGCCGATACGCCGCTCGCTCGCGCGGTGCAGGAGCAGGTTCGTCGACTCGCGGTTCGTCGTAATGGCGTCAACGAGCCGGATTTGAATCTCGATCTCACGCGTCCGATTTCAATCATTCCGAACGATGGAACGAATGCAGTCATCATCAGCTCGACACCGGCCAATGTCTCGGCGATCGAAGAACTCGTCGTCATGCTCGATGCACTGCCGCTGACGGATGCCGTCACCGTGCAGTTGTTCCCGCTCGAGAATATCGATGCATCGCAGTTCGCGCGAATCGTGCGTGAGTTGTTCGACCAGGGCAAGCAGCTTGCCGAGATCCCGGGTGCCGATCGACGCGCCATCCCCGGCGGCCTTGCCGGTCAGGCGCTCATGGATGAACTCGCAATCAGCGTCGATGAGCGCACGAACACCGTCATTGTCGCGGGCAAGGAAGAAGCCGTAGCGCTCGTTGAAGTGCTTTCGCTTCGCATTGACTCCGAAGTCGCGGCGGGTTGGGTGGAACCGCGCATTCTTCCGTTGCGATTCGCAGATGCAACAGATCTCTCCGAGTCGCTTCGGGCAATTCTCGTCGAAGGCACTCGCGATTTGCCGCAGGCGATGCCGCTGCAACGTCAGGTCGCACGTCTTCGCATGGCGCGCGTCAACGAGAACGGCGGCGCCGTCCTCGAGTCTGACGTCTTCACGCCAATGTCGCGCCTGATCATCCGCCCGGAACCGCAACTGAACGCGCTCCTGCTCGTGGGGACGCCCGCGAACCTCGAAGTCGTGGGCGAGCTTGTCGGCATGCTTGATGTCGAAGCCGCATCGCCCAGCGCCGTCGTACGCGTCTATCCGATTGAGCACGCATCTGCCGCTCGCCTTGCCGCGGTCATCACGCGACTGTTCGAACAGCAGGTGCAGTCGAAGGCGATCCGACCGGAAGATCGCGTTGTCGTTCAAGCTGAAGAACGCACCAATTCGCTGATCGTGACAACGAGCCCGCGCAGTTTCGCGGTGCTTGAGACGCTGCTGTCCACGCTGGACGCTGAAGTCGCGCCGGACCTTCGTGAAATCCGTCGCATTGATCTGACCAATGCATCCGCAGTCCGCCTCGCCAACCTGATTCAGGATCTCATGGATGCCCGGCTCGAACGCCTTCGTCGGGTCCAGCCTGAAACCGCGGACCTCGAACGAGCCACGATTCTGCCTGATCCGCGCACGAACAGCCTCGTGATCGCCGCCGGCAATGAGTCGTATGAAGTCATCAAGCGGCTTGCGGCTGAACTCGATGATTCAACGCTCGAAGACACATCGCTCGTCGAAGTGCTGACGCTTGAAGAAGGCAACGTCGAACGGATCGCCGAAACCATCGACGCCATCATGGAGCGTCGCTACGCCGACTTGCCCGATGAGATCCGTCGGTCGCAGCGGCCGCTCGTGTTGACCGACCCGCGGTCCAACGCGTTGCTCGTGGCGGCCAATCCGGAAGACATCGCGTCGATTCGTGAACTCGTCGCTCGACTCGAATCCGCACCGGTGAATCCTGCGGTCGGCCTGACCGTCCTTGCCGTTCCGTCGACGACGAACGCCGAAGAACTCGCACAGCGATTGCAACGACTGATGCGAGATCGCGAACAAACGCTTGGTCCGGCGCGTACGCCGGCGGATCGCGTCACGATTGAACCTGAATCGACAAGCAACAGCCTGATCGTGGCGGCAAACGCAGAGAACCTCGCCGTCATTCGGAGCCTGATCGATGTGCTTGATGAAGCGGGTGCTGACGCGATGCGCGGACGCGATGTCGAAATCGTCTCCCTCGCATCAAGCCGTGCTGAAGACATCGTCCCATTGCTCGATGAACTGTACGTCGATGAAGTGAATCGCACCCGCGGCGACAACACCGTTCGCGCGACGGCGGATGATCGTCTTAATGCCGTCCTGCTCAAGGGTCAGCCGGAAGATATCACCGCAATGCGACAGCTCATCGCGCAGCTCGACGGCGCGAAGCCGGCGTCGGTCGTTGAAATCCGATTCGTCGCGCTCGCGTCGGCGAACGCACTGGAAACTGTCGGCCTGATCGAGGACATCCTCAGCGGTCGCGGCATAGGACGCGGTCGCGGCAGCGAGCAGGCGACAGTCTTGCGGTATCTCCGTCAGATCGGTGATGCGACGGGCAATACCGGGAGCGAGATCGAAGTCAGCGCGGCGATCCGACAGTCGATCACGCTGACGCCGGATGTACGCACGAATACGGTCGTCGTGTCCGCGCCGCGCGAGTCGATCGACATGATCGAACAGATGATTCGCGATCTCGATTCCACCAGCGTTGGTGCGAAGAACATCAGAATCTTCAAACTCGCGAATGCAGATGCCACGGCGATGGCCGGCATTCTCACGGATCTGTTCAACCTCCGGCAGCAGACCGGACTGAACGTGCTTAAGCCGCGTGAGGGCGAGAGCGTTGAAGGTGGCATCATCTCGCAACCCGGCTTTGAAGGCGTTGAACTGACGACCGTGCCTGACGAGCGGCAGCAGTTGTCCATTACCGTGGACAGCCGAACGAATAGCCTGCTCGTCTCCGGCACGCCGCGCTATCTCGACCTCGTATCGGAGGTCGTTGAAGAACTCGATGCCCTTGAAGCGAATGAACGCGAAGTGTTCGTCTATCCGCTCCGTAATGCCGTGGCGGAAGATGTCGCTCGCGTCATCGGCGACTTCGTCGATCAGGAGCAGGAAAAACTGCTCGCCACCGTCGGCGTGGATCAACTTGGTTCTGCCGCTCGACTGCTTGAACGTGAGATCACTATTCAGGGTGACGCACAGTCCAACACCGTTCTGGTCAGCGCTTCGCCTCGCTATATGGACACCGTCCGGCAGATGATCGGCCAACTCGATGTCGATCCGCCGCAGGTGCTCATCCAGGTCATGCTGGCTGAAGTCACACTCGACTCGCTCGATGAATTCGGCGTCGACGCCAACCTGTCATTCGAAGTCGGTAGCGCCGATGTTGCGGGCGGATTCGGCTTTGCCAGTGCGTTCGTCACTGGCATGGGTGTTCCGAACCTGTCCATCGTGTCGTCGGACTTCGAACTGATGCTCCGTGCGATTCAGGAACAGGGCCGACTGCAGGTGCTCAGCAATCCGTCCATCATGGCGGCGAACAATGTGCCCGCGCGACTGCAGGTTGGTGAGACGATTCGCGTTCCCGAAGGCTCGTTCCGCAACGACCTCGGTCAGACGTCGACCGATCTCATCGCGGAAGAGATCGGCGTCATTCTTGAAGTCACACCGACCATCAATCCAGATGGTTTTGTCCGTATGGACATTCGGCCGGAGATCTCAAGCCTGAGTGATCGCACGACGCAGGTCAGTGAGGAATTCGAGTCGCCGATCATCACGCGACGCGAAGCCAATACGATCGTCACCGTCAAGGACGGTCAGACCATCGTCATTGGTGGCCTGATCTCCGATCGCTTCGAGAACCGCAACCGTAAGGTGCCGCTGCTCGGCGACATTCCGCTCATCGGACTGCTGTTCCGAAGTGAAACGACGACGACGACGAAGACCGAATTGCTCATCGTGCTCACGCCATACGTGATCGATAGCCCTTCGTCCTTCGACAGCATCGATTTCATTACGGAGGACGCGATCAACCGATTGACCGTGCCTGAAGAAGTGAAGGCCAAGATTCGTGATCATCGACGCGATGGTACCGGTTCATTCTTCGATGCAACCCGCGGCGAGACGCGTGGATTCGATCGTATTCCCGTTCAACCGCGCCGGAACTCGGGTAAACTCCCTCCGGCTGACACAGATGAAGCCGACGAGTATTCCTATCCGTTGATCGATCCGAAGTGAGACGAATGACACTGCACGCACGAAACACTGTTCGCACGTTGAGCCTCGTCGTGTGTGCGTCAATTGTGACCGGGTGCGTGACGGAATCTGTGACCAGTGATGGACGCCCGATGCCCGCGAAGCCGCGGCGAATCGAGGCTCCGCCGTCAACCGCAGTGGTCGCAAAGCTCGCGTTTCTCATCGGTGCGAAGCCCAAGGACTCCAACGGGAACGGCTTTCCCGATCTATTCGAGACAACCGTGATGTTGTTCACCGCCGACGAGAAACCATTACACCGTGATGGCGCGTTTCATTTCACGCTTACACAAGCGGGCATGATGGATGATCCGGAAACGACGCCTCTTCACGAGTGGACGATGAGTTCCGAGGAAGCGGAGGCCTATCGGCGCACGACGTTGATGGGTCCGGTGTACGAGATCCCCTTGAGCCTCGCATCGGCTCCAATCGAACGCGTCCCGATGATGGCCGCAGACATGATCGTTGAGTTCCGGCCGTCCGATGGCGGTCCATCCGTGCGCTGCAATGGCGTACGAACGATCCAGTTCGGTCGCCGCAGCGTTCGCTGAACACAAGGTCGTGATGCCGTCTCCAGGGTCAACCTGTCTTAACAGGTGGACTGGAAGTCCCGATAATATCGGCAATTGCACCCTTGTCGGTGCCGGACCCATCCCGTACATTCGATGGCCCCGGGCTGCGGCGGAAAACGGCCGCCGGAGCGCCGGCCCGCCAGGACGGCGACTGTTCCAGGGGTGTGTGTGGGTTCCGCCAATTGGGGGGCGCAGTGTGTGGCGTCCGCGGGCAATCGAAAGCAGAACAATGGGTTTCCGGTGTGCGATATCGCTTTGATCGCGTAAGGGCGCGGTCGGTGTGTGTGCGTTCGGGGCTGTGGGAGTAAGAAGATGAATTCGCGTTCAAAGATCCTTGCGATTTTGATCTGTATGGTGACGTCGTGCCTGTGTACGGCGTCTGTTTCTGCGCAGTGGATTCCAAAGGGTGCCTGCTGCTTTGCCAACGGGCATTGCGAGCGATACACCGAAGATGACTGCGCCGCGCTCGGTGGTGACTACCAGGGGAACTTCACCACCTGCGGCAATACCGATTGCCCGGTTCTTGGCGCCTGCTGTCTCACCGATGGCAGTTGCGTCATCGCCTCCGAGTGGGAATGTGTCGACCTGATCTTCGGCACCTACCAGGGCGACCTGACCACGTGCGATTCCGTTGATTGTGGCATGACGCCGAACGGCGCATGCTGTCTCGATG
Source organism: Planctomycetota bacterium (assembly GCA_039029515.1). GTDB lineage: Bacteria > Planctomycetota > Phycisphaerae > Phycisphaerales > SM1A02 > JBCCFX01. The sequence goes on along the minus strand of JBCCFX010000023.1, from coordinate 5,828 downwards.
ATGGCTCGTGCATCCACGCGACGCAGGACGACTGTCATGCACAAGGCGGCGAGTATCAGGGCGATGACACGTCATGTAACGACGTTCACTGTCCCCAGCCGAACGGCGCCTGCTGTCTCGATGACGGCTCGTGCGTCCACGCGACGCAGGACGACTGTCATGCGCAAGGCGGCGAGTATCAGGGCGACGACACATCATGTGACGACGTCCATTGTCCGCAGCCAAATGGCGCATGCTGTCTCGACGATGGTTCATGCGTCCACGCGACGATGGCTGACTGCCACGCGCAAGGTGGCACGTATCAAGGTGACAACACGTCATGCGATGACGTGATGTGTCCGCAGCCCAATGGCGCATGCTGCCTCGACGATGGTTCATGCGTTCACGCGACGCAGGCTGACTGCCACGCGCAGGGCGGCACATATCAGGGTGACAACACGTCATGTGATGATGTGATGTGCCCGCAGCCGAATGGCGCATGCTGCCTCGACGATGGTTCATGCGTTCACGCGACGCAGGCTGACTGCCACGCGCAAGGTGGCACGTATCAGGGTGACAACACATCATGCGATGCCGTGATGTGTCCGCAGCCGATGGGTGCGTGTTGTGATGCGTTGGGCATGTGCTCCATCACGACCATGATGAATTGTGACGCCGCCGGTGGCGTCTTCCAGGGCCCGATGACGGCATGCGATGATGTGAATTGTCCGCAGCCGAACGGCGCGTGCTGCCTCGAGGATGGCTCATGTGTCCACGCGACGCAGGCTGAATGTATGGAACAGGGCGGCTTGTTCCAGGGCGTGCTGACGGATTGCAGCGAATTGTCCTGTCCGAAGCCGAGCGGCGCGTGCTGTCTCGACGACGGTTCCTGCATGAAGATGTCGCAAGACAAGTGCGAGATGATGGGCGGCGAATTCCAGGGCGAGGACACGACCTGTGCCGGCGTCACCTGCGGAGAAATTCAGGGTGCATGCTGCCTCAAGAACGGTGCATGCGTGCCGACGTTCCAGAATCAGTGCGATGCGGTTGGCGGCACGTATCAAGGTGACCTCACGACGTGCGATACCATCGAGTGTCCGCGACCGGTCGGTGCCTGCTGCTTCCCGAATGGCTTCTGTATTGATCTCGATCCCCGCACGTGCGGCTTCGACGGCGGCGAGTACCAGGGTGACTTCACCGCCTGCGATCAGGTGTTCTGCCCGCAGCCGATGGGTGCGTGCTGTCTGCCGAACGGCAACTGCGCTGTGACCTCTGAAGAACAGTGCGGCTCGGTCGGTGGCGAGTATCAGGGCAATTTCGTCCTGTGTGACGACGTGGAATGCCCGCAGCCGATGGGTGCGTGCTGTCTCGAAGATGGCTCGTGTATCGAAGTCGCCGAAGATGTCTGCCACGCGCAGGGCGGCATCTATCAGGGCGATCTCACCGCGTGCGAAGTGACCGAGTGTCCGCAGCCGCCGGGTGCATGTTGTCTGCCGAACGGTTCGTGCATCGATGTCACCGAAGAAGATTGCGCCATCGCAGGTGGTGCATATCAGGGTGACTTGACGAGCTGTGCCCATATCGAATGCCCGCAACCTCCGGGTGCGTGCTGCCTCGAAGACGGTTCATGCGTTGAAGTCACCGAAGAAGCCTGCCACGCGCAGGGTGGTGATTATCAGGGCGACATGACGCTCTGTGCAGATGTCGAATGTCCGCAGCCGCCAGGTGCGTGCTGCTTCGAAGATGGGTCGTGTCAGGAGCTCACCGAAGAGGACTGCGTTGCCGACGGCGGCGAATTCCAGGGTGACCTGACCACGTGCGACGACACGGACTGCCCCGACCCGAAGGGTGCATGCTGCTTCGATGATGGCGGCTGCGTCGTCACAACAGAGCACGATTGTGTGAACGCTGGCGGTATCTACCAGGGTGATCTCACCACGTGCGAAGAAGTCGACTGTGATCCGGACACCGGCGGCTGCTGTTTGCCGGACGGTTCGTGCGTCAACGATGTGACGCCGGACGCGTGCGAATCACAGGACGGTTTCTATCTCGGCAACGATGTCCCGTGTACGCCGGCACATCTCGGCGGCTCAGGTCGCTATCAGTTGTGCAACCATCCTGACGTCAACGAAGCAGAACCGTTCTACGGTCTGCGTCTTGATGAGCTGTTTGATGTCACGGACGAGAAGGACGTCTTCACGTTCGACTTCGAGGCGGATGGCGCGGCCATGTTCCTCGAGTACGACGGCAACTCGATCAAGATCTTCGGGACCGCGTTCGGCGGTCTGGACACCGGTGACAGCTACGATCCGGCGCTGTCCAGCATGGTGGAGATCGACTTTGTCTATCCGATCGTCGGTACGGCGCCGGGTGATGATGATCTTCTCGTGACGGAAGCCGGCATGGGTTCGCTCATCTGGCTCGACACCAACGAGACGATTCCGTTGTTCTCCACGCCGAACGACGATGGCTACTTCTTCCGATTCGGCAATACCGATGACGACAACGGTCATCGTGGATTCTTCGGCGTCTCCGGCTGGGGTTGGTTGTCATACGAACCCATGGTGGATGCCATCGGTTCGCAGGACTGGATCTTCATCGCCAAGGACCTCTGCGGTGATGCCCCATTCGGTGCCTGCTGTGCACCGGATGAATCCTGCACCGTGCGAACGCTCGAAGAATGCAACGCCATTGGTGGCGTGTATCAGGGCGATGGCACCATCTGCGAACCCGCGTCGTGCAAGCCCGTCGGTGCGTGCTGCATCGTTGGCTACGACGACGGTGATGATGACGACGACGACAACGGCAACGATGGCTGGGGCGGCGGTGATGATGACGACGACGGCTGGGGCGACGATGCCAATGGCTCGCGCTTCGGTGCAGTCGGCATGTCATTCACCGCACTCGGCGGCGGTGGCGATGACGACGACGATGACGACGACGGCGATGATGATGACGGCAATGGTGGCGGCGACGACGATGACGATGACGGTGGCGATGATGACGACGGCGGCGATCCCGTGGGATCGACGTGCGTGGTCACCACCGAATGGGAATGCGTCGACATCCTTGGCGGCGTCTATCAGGGCGATGGCACCGAGTGCCATCCGGATCCGTGCACGCCGGTCGGGGCCTGCTGCCTGACCGATGGCTCATGCCACGTCACGGATGAATGGGACTGCGTCGACATTCTTGGCGGCGTCTACCAGGGTGACGGAACTGACTGTCATCCGGATCCCTGTGATCCAGTCGGCGCATGCTGCCTCGATAACGGCACGTGCGAAATCACCGATGAGTGGACGTGCAAGGACATCCTGCACGGCGACTATCAGGGTGACGGTTCCGAGTGTCAGTCCTACGGCGGTCTGCTCGGGTTGTACTACGAGAACGACAACTTCACGTCGTACGAACTCGCGCGCGTCGATGCCAACATTGACTTCGACTGGGGCAACGGTATGTCCGCTCCGGATGTCGGTCCGAACGATTACTCCGTGCGTTGGCACGGTCTGATCACGCCGCCGACGACGGAGACGTATGAATTCTGCGTCTCAATCGAAGAGGATGATGAGGTTGCGGTGTGGATCAACGATGTGTTGGTCATTGATGGACCGGACACCGGCAACTCGCCGGCGACATATTGCGGATCGATTGATCTCGACGGTGGCGTCGCGGTGCGCATTCGCATCGACTACGCCGACCTGAAGGATGAAGGCGCGGCCACCCTGCGGTGGTCAACCCCGACGATTCCGCAGGAAGTTGTGCCCGCACACGCACTGCACTTCGACACGTGCCTCGATTTTGGCGCTTGCTGTCTGGACGATGGCACGTGCCTGGTCACGACGGAATGGCGCTGCGTTGATGTGTTGTACGGCGCGTACGCCGGCGATCACACGACGTGTGACGATGTCGATTGTGGTCCGGATACTGGCGCGTGCTGTCTTGATGATGGTTCATGCCACGAGGTCGATGAATGGACGTGCGTGGATGTTCTTCACGGCGTGTATCAGGGCGACCATACCGAATGCAGCCATGTCGATTGCACCGTGCCGTGTGATCCGATCTACGAAGACTTTGAATACGGCACGGCCGGCTGGCATTGCTTCAATTCGACGCAGTGTGGTATCGAACACGATGCAGGTAATCCAGGCGATTCGTATGGTGCCTGCGATTCCAACGGGTTGTCAGGCGTGATTGCCGGTCCCGCTTGGGAAGGTGACCTTCGCGGCTACGCAGGCGGTTCGATCAGCATCGATCTGCTGTTGTTTGAAGACAACAACTTCGTGGAGTCGGAGACAGGTCGAATCGAACTGGATACGCCAATCGGAACCATTTCGATGGACTTCATTCCGACGTACAACCCGACACCGTTCGTGTACGAAACGTGGTCTGGTGCGTTTACGGCCGATGCCTTCGGCCTGAGCGATGCACAGTTCACGCAGGCGTTGTCGAACGTCACGGAGTTCCGACTCTACGTCGAGCCAGACTGGACGTGCTGGTGCATTGACAACGTCATGTTGAATTGCGAGTAATCGCGAACGCAACATGACACATTGAATTCGACCAAGGGCTCGCCACATGGTGGCGGGCCCTTTTCATGTTCGGGGCGAAGCTGCGACTGCGAAGACCCGGTTCTGCTGAATCCGGCACGACCATCGTTGCGCGTTTGTCGGCGGGGGCACAGCCCCCGCCCTACAATCCGATCCAACAGCCAACAGCCAACAGCCAACAGCCAACAGCCAACAGCCAACAGCCAACAGCCAACAGCCATCGTCTCGTCAACGCTTCAATTGTGTTCGGTGAGCGACGGCATGTCGCGTCGTTCGTGTGGAAAGGAACTGCTGTTCAAACTGGGGATATAGGACTCGAACCTATACTAAATGAACCAGAATCACACGTGCTGCCAATTACACTAATCCCCATTGGCCGGCGTCGCCGGACGTCACATTGTATATCGGCTGCCGATCCGATCAAGGTGAGCCATCGACCGCGACGATCTGCCCGTGTATTGGGGCATGCGACGGAACGGCGGTAGACTCCCGGCATGTCCCGACTCTTCGCCGGCACCGAATTCGATCGTCCCGTCACCTGCGAGGTCTGCGAGAAGACCCTCGATGACTGTGCGTGCCCGCGCGATGCCGATGGCAAGGTCTGCCGGCCTGCCGATCAGCCGGCCCGCGTTCGCCGGGAGAAGCGCCGCGGGAAATTCGTGACCGTCGTCACCGGCCTCGACCCTGATGCCACTGACCTCACCGATCTGCTCAAGACGCTGAGAAAGAAGCTCGCCACCGGCGGGACGGCGACGGACGACGGCGTTGAACTCCAGGGCGATCACCGTGACCGCATCGTCGCGTTCCTGATCGAGTTCGGCTATCCGGCGAAGGCTGCGGGCGGATGACCATTCCGATCCGACTCCAGTGGCACGATGACACCTACGCCGTCGCGCGAGTGGCCGCAGACCAGCCATGTCCGGCATGGGCGAACTTTGAGACCGCCGGCGTGGTGTCCATCACGCGGACGGCCATTGAATGGTCGATCGTGATGCGCGACAACGCAGTGCCCACCGATGTGCAATCGGAACGCGGCTTCGTGCTCGCGGAAGTCGAGGGACCGCTCGACTTCGCACTCACCGGCATTCTGGCGCGGCTGACCGGCGCTCTCGCCGAAGCCGATGTCTCGGTGTTTGCGTTCTCCACCTATGACACCGATTACCTGATGGTGCGCGCGGCGGACATCGAGGCGGCGAAAGCAGCGCTGGCGAACGCAGGGATCAGGTGAGTAGGGCGGGGGGGGGGGCCCCCCCCCGGGGCCGCACAGATAAAACGACCGGGGGGGGCCACCCCCCCCCCCAC
>JBCCFX010000022.1:0-28229 GCA_039029515.1 Planctomycetota bacterium | reverse complement strand
TAGCCAATAGCCAATAGCCAATAGCCAACAGCCAACTGCCCTCATCCCCAGCCCCGAATCGCGAATCCCCTTTCTTCCTCGGAGCCACCATCATGAACATCCGAATGCTGCGGGCGGTTCGTGATCTGCTCGATGCCAAAGATGCCCTGACACAGGATCAGTGGTACGCGCTGATGCATCTGCTCTGGGGGCTCCAGCGCGGTTCCGTCGAGCCCGCCGTGCCGATCGGCCAGATCGGGCTGCTCTGGTCGAAGTGCGGCACCGTCGCCATTCGGATCGGCCGGCCCGGTCCCTGGACCGTCATCGCCATCGACGTTGTGCTTGCCTGAATGCAGCCACGTCATCTGTGGTGGATCGGGCGCCGTGTTCCCTCGCGGGCTTCCGCCATCGCAGGGAATCGGGACGGCGATTTTGGTACACTTGTCGATTCGTCCCGTCTTCAAGGACCGTGCAGGACCAATGCCATGACTGACCGCCGGCCCATCGTGGGCGGCAATTGGAAGATGAACACGCGCCGATCGAGCGCCAGAGAGCTCGCAACGGCGGTTGTGTCGTCGATGGCAGATGCGTCGCCGGCGTGCGATGTGGTGGTGATTCCGCCGCTGGTCTATCTCGCGGATGTCGCGGAGATCGTGCGCGGCACGTCGGTCCGGCTTGGGGCACAGAACGTCTATCCCGCGGCTGATGGTGCCATGACGGGCGAAATCAGCATCGGCATGCTTCAGGATCTCGGTGTCGACACCGTGGTCGTGGGCCATTCCGAGCGTCGCCATGAGATCGGTGAGCCCGATGCGCTCATCGCCGCAAAGCTACGCGCCGTGCTGGAATCAGGTCTGACCGCCATCCTGTGCGTGGGCGAGACGCTCGATCAGCGGGAGGGTGGCGACCACGAGCGGTTCACGCTCGGACAGCTCGATTCGGCGCTCGCGGGACTGGATTCCATCTCCGCCGATCGATTGGTCATCGCCTATGAACCCGTCTGGGCGATCGGGACCGGGATGACCGCGACGCCGGCCGATGCCCAATCGATGCACGCGGCGATTCGCCAGTGGCTGATTTCCCAATATGATGCTTCGCTCGCATCATCGATCCGGATCCAGTACGGCGGGTCGGTGAAGGCGGGGAACGCCGCCGAGTTGTTCGCTGGTCCGGATGTGGACGGCGGCCTGATCGGCGGTGCATCGTTGAACGCAGAAGATTTCACAGCGATTGTTCGCGCCGCGGCGGCGCCGGCATCGCTTGCTCAAGAAGGCAGACTGTCATGAATCCCGTCTTCGTCATTGCACTCATCGGTTTCATCGTGGTGTCGACCGCGATGATCCTCATCATCCTCGTGCAGCGTCCTTCGGGCGGCGGCCTCGCCGGTGCGTTCGGCGGTGCGGGTGGCACATCATCCGAGTCCGTCTTCGGCGGTCGCGTCGGTGACGTGCTGACGAACGTGACGATCGGCGCCTTCGTGGCGTACCTTGCGCTCGCGGTCACGCTGAGTCTGGTGAGCGCCGAAGAAACATCATCTGACGCGACGACCGTGGGCAATCCGGAGGCACCGATTGGTACACCGCTTGATCCGACGGGCACGACCGGCGGCGGTCTTCAGTTGCCTGACGACATGACGGAAGAAGATCGTCAACGTATCCTCGAAGGCCTGCAGGATATTCAGGATTCCGGTCGCGCCGTTCCCGAGGGCACGATTGAAGATCTTGAAGGCGCTGAAGTTGGTGGCGGCACATTTGATCCGACGTCGACTGACGGCGGCTCGGAGTAACGCATGATTCGTTCGATGACGGGATTCGGCAGCGCGTCGACGCAGGTGAACGGCGCGCATTACGTCGTCGAAGTTCGCGCGCTCAATAACAAGTACTTCAAATCACAGAGTCGGCTGCCAGACGAATTGCAGGGTCTGGAAGCCGAGCTCGACGGCATGCTTGCGCGTCGACTCAATCGGGGCACCGTCGTCCTGACGGTTCGCCTGACCGATATGAGCGCGGATGCAGCGGCGCCCATCAACACCGAAGCGCTGCAGCGCTACGTTGAGCAGTTGTGGACGGTGCGCGGCATCGGTGAGGACGGCATCGTTCGCATAGATCTCGCCGACCTCATGCAACTGCCGGGCGTGATGGTGAGCGAAACGGGCACTGAGCGTCTCGAAGAAGCGCGTGGCGTACTGAAGGATCTCGTCGCGGAAGCGTGCGATCGCCTTGTCGCGATGCGAATCCGCGAAGGACAGACGTTGCACGATGACCTGACGAAGCACTGTGAACAGATCGGCGAGCATCTCGGCGTGGTCTTCGCGCGCGTGCCGCAGATCGTCGAGCTGTATCAGGATCGCCTGCGTCAGCGGATGGAATCACTCTTTGCGGAAGCCGGGTTGAGCGTCCGCGATGAGGATCTCGTTCGCGAAGTGGCGATCTTCGCGGAGAAATCTGATGTGGCTGAAGAGATCAGTCGGCTCAAGGGCCATCTCGCCCAGTTCCGCGAGATCATCGACAATGACGACGAAGAGCCATCCGGTCGAACACTGGACTTCCTGAGCCAGGAAATGCTGCGAGAAGCGAACACGATTGGCAGTAAGAGCCTTGATGTCGACATCGCCCGCCATATTGTGGAGATCAAAGGCGCGATTGATCGGATCAAAGAGCAGGTCCAGAACGTCGAATAGACGACAGGATCATCGCGTCCCGGAATCAGAGTGGGGTGGAAAGGACGGACGGATTGACCGCACCGACACCACCATCACGTCAGCCCGCACCCGATGACGCCGCACGCATTCCGCACATGCAGGCGGATGAACCCGCAGCGCGTCAGGAGCGACTGTCGTTCGATCGCGATGAACTCGCGATGGTGATGAGTCATTATGACATCGGCGTGATCGAGTCCATTCGCCCGCTGTTGCGCGGATCACGGCAGGCGCCGAAGCTGGTCATCCGGACGCCGCAGGAATCGTATCTCCTCAAGAAGCGAGCGCCGGGGCGCGATCAGCCGCAGCGCGTCGCGTTCACCCACAGCCTCATGGTGCACCTGTACGAGCAGGGCTATCCGATTCCCCGGCTTGTCGGGACACGGCTCGACAACAACTCCATGTTGCAGCTCGACACATCGGTGTACGAGATGTTCACGTTTGTGGATGGCAGCCGGTATCTGCGCGATACCAAGTCTGCGCGCCATGCTGGTATTGCGCTCGGTCATATGCATCGTTTGCTCGAGCAGTTCACGAGTCCGTTTTCGTTTCCAACCGGTGGTTATCACGACTTCCCTGAGTTCGAGAAACGACTTGATGCGACGCCGGCGGCGGTCCAGGCGCGTGAGCCCGAGGTCGATATGGCCGCGCTGGGCGCGCGTATCGACCGGCTGCGTTCGCGCTTCATTGATGCGCGTGATCGCGCCACGATGCTTGGGTACGCCAACTTCCCTTCAGGTATCGGGCACGGCGACTGGCATCCCGGCAACGTGTTGTTCCGCGGCGCGGCGGTGGCCGCGGTCATCGATTTTGATTCCGCGCGGGCCGAGCCATGCGCATCCGATGTGGCCAACGGCATTCTTCAGTTCACGATGCAGATCGGAACCTCACGAGACCCTGACAACTGGCCGATCGGTCTGGAATTACCGCTGCTGCGTTCATTCTGGGCGGGTTATGATGACATGTGCGGGGCGAAGGTCGACGGTTCTGTTCGGGCGGCGATTCCCTGGCTCATCATTGAGGCATTGATTGTGGAAAGCGTGCTGCCGATATCCACGACGGGAAGTTTCGGCAGAATTCCCGGCAGCGCATTCCTGCGTATCATTGATGACCAGGTGGAATGGGTGCTCGCGCACGCCGACGCCATCAACGCCGGGCTGGAGAGAACCTCGTGATGCAGCGAACCAGACGCAAATCACCGTTGATGATCAGTGCTGCCATCAGCGCGCTGATGATCGCGCACGGTTCAGCGCTCGCGCAGGAGAACATGCTGCCGACCAAGCCGGCGGACGGCGAGATGAAAGTTCATCGGCTGAAGCGGCCAAATACGGGCAAAGTGCAGGTCGGTGGCCAGATCGGCAGTGTCGCCGTTGACTTTGGCCAGATGAAGAAGAAGGGGCGAAGGCTCGAAGATGTTCGGCTGGATCCCGCACTGGTGGCGATCGCGCAACAACTCGATGCCCCCGACTTCGCCACACGCGAACGCGCGATGGATCAGATTCTCAACGGCGTCGGTGACTCGATGGAGATCGAGAAGATCCTCGACCACGGCGAGGTCACGAATGAGCAGCGCGTTCGACTGATCGAAGTGGCGCGCGAGTTTCTGTTGACGCAACCGCGTGGTGCGCTCGGCATCAGCATGGATCCGCGGCGCATCGGCGCGGACAACCTACCTGAGATTCGAGTGATCGATCTCCTGCCGGATCTGCCCGCGGCGGACGTCCTTCAGATTGGTGATCGCATTACGCATATGGATGGGAACCGGCTGACGAACAACAGCGATCTCATCAGCTATGTGCAATACCGACGACCGGGGCAGACGATCCAACTCACGGTCAAGCGTCCTCGTCTCGACGATGCGCAAGAGCAACTCGAAGTGCTCGACGACGGCCGCGTCGACTTCGATGAATTGGAAATCACGCTGGAACTCGGCGATGCGGACAAGCTCAATAATGCCGGCGCGACGGCAGAATCACAGGTGCAACGCGAACGACGGTTGCGCGCCCAGGGCATCAAGCGACAGTACGGTATTCGCGTCGTACCTGCGGATATCGACACGGCATACGTCGCGGGTGTGATCTACACGCCGCAACGCATCTTTGATGTCGAAGTGCTCGATATGTCGCCCGAGATTCAGGCGCTGAAACGACAGCAGGAACTGATCCGCGACGGCCAGATGGAGCTGACGCCGCAGGTGCAACGCATGTGGTCGGTCCACCTCGGTCGCCTGCGCGACCTGTCGATTCACCCGGACCTCAACGAATTCGATCGCCTGTACCACGAGAAAGTGGCGGATCGGTACGAGGACCTCATGGGCAATCGCCCGGACTAAGTTTGCGTGGTGCCGCCGCTGCTGAATCAGTACAGCAGCATCGCGATGAACCCAAGAAATGCGAGCAGCATGATCGCGATCCCGACGTACAGGCCGATCCGTGCGAGTATCGGCACGTGATCGACTGGCGTCAGCGGGCGATCATCATCACGCTCGCCGAGATCAACCGAATCCCAGTCAATGTCGACTGAATCCTGCTTGACGCGATCGAGCCGAGCTTTGGCGCGTTCGGCATCACGACGTCGGACCTGAAGCGGAACACGATTCCAATGTTGCTGCACGGGAAGCGCTGAGAACGAACTGCCGAATGTGAACGCGTCGATGCCGGCATCGCGCAGGACGACCGCGAGGCTTTCGGCTTCGAACTCGGTCTCAGTGGTCACGATCGTGACGAGATCATCTGGATCTTCATGTGTCATGATGACTCCGCTTCGCGGGCGCGAATGCGATCCACCTCACGCCACAGCTCGCTGACATCGTCCGGATGCATCGTCTGCTCGCGCGTGATGACCTGCCAGTCTGAAACGGCATCACGTTCGATGCGCATCTGGTCACCGCGGCGCATGGTCAGAATGAGCAGCGGATCGTTGATGAGCGTCGCCTCAGCTTCATCGCCCTTGAATGTCTTGACCTCGAACCACAGATGTTCACGGTCAGCGTCGGGTTCATCGGAAAGTGCAAAGCCCGATTTCAGCAGAAACGCGATCTGACGTTCATCGCCCTCCGCAAAAGCGATCGGACCGAGCGATGCGAAGGCTGTGGCCAGTTGTGGCCACGTTGCCTGCGCGATGCGCGCCTGGCGTTCTGTCTCGCGTCGTGTGATGTACACCGCCGCTTCGTCGCTCGCGAGGCTCTCGACGACCGACTCCGGCCAGACCCAGATCTTCTTGTACTGCCCCTTCGGTTCAACGGCACAGATCACAGCGCGAATGCCGGTGTGCGCGTTGTCATCTGTCTCTTCCCGGTCCGATGCGCTGCCGGGAATATTCTCGTCGAGATACGGCACGACGGTTTGCCACGGTTGGAACGTGACAAAGAGGTCCGTTCCGATTTCGTACGGCGTTCCCGGTGCGGGAACCGTTTCCTCGAGCATGAGTGCCGCGACACGATTGAGCAGCATCGCGGCTTCGTTCGCGTGTGATGCGGGAACCTCAAGCATCTCCATCTCGGCGACGCCGCAACGCCACAAACCGTGGGTATGGAGCCACGCGGTTCCATGATTGTCATCTTCCTCGTCGGCGGACACGGCATGGATGACCCAGAGCACGCTTGCCGGTGGTTCGATTTCGTCGCTGAGGAAGACCTCGTTCAGCGTTTGTCGATGGTGCCATGTCGTCGCATTGACATCAAGAATGGCAGGTGCTTCGGGGATCGATTCAGCAAGCCAGCGCACGTGTTCGATGAAGTTCGTCAGCGGATCATCCGCGTCAAGCATGGTCTCCATGCCCACGACCCAGCCGCATCCGTGCACCGCGGGATCATCATCGGCATTCGGGCGTGCGGGTTCGGTCCAGAACACAGCGCCACGTGGCGCGATGGCGCTACCAAGGACGACCGCCCAGGGCATGTCGCCGCGTTCTTCCGGATCGACTTCCTCGACGATCTCGATTTCGCCATCGAGATGACTACCGAGCGCGGCCACGATCTCCGTCTGCGTGGGCGGCTCATCGTGCGGCCAGAATGCAATAAGGTTCGTCGGCTCCTGCGCCGGCAATTGCCAGATGCGATCATCAGGGGAGTCTGAAGCGGTCATGAGACCTCTTGGCCAGGAGGGGAAAGCGGCGCGTGAGCATGTACTGCACCACCACGAATAGGACAAACACGAATGTGATCGTAAGGATAGTCCCACGATGGCGCGGCATGACCTGCCCCAAAAGTAGACTTACCCCCAACGGGACCAGCACGACCACCCAGAAGACCCATGTGAACGGCGCGACCGTTGCGCCATCGTCGCGGTCTTCTTCAACATCGTCTGTCGTGTCGAGCAGCGCTTCGTCAAACCACTGCACATCGATGCCGCAGACCGTGCAGACGTCATCGATGTCAGGTTCAAGCGTCGCGCGACACGATGGACACGTCGGGTCATCAAGCGTGATGAAGGGAATTGGCTCGCGAAAGCCGTGGTCCTCCAGAAGCGACCGGCAGGCATCGAGACGATGATGCGGCACCATCATGCGTCCGGCCATCAGACCGACGGCGTTGCCGTTCATGATGGCCACGCCGTGCATGAATCCTTTCGTCGATTCATCGAATCGATGCGGCATGTCCGCTTCGTTCAGCAGTTGCGTCACGGCGATGAGCATGTCGCGATCAGTGATGGTGATGACGGGCCGAAAGACATCATCGCCACATTCGGGGCACCGTTCTGATTCCGTCCCGTGGAGCGCATAGCCGCAGGCATGACAACGAAGATCGATCGCGGCGTGCCGGATCGAGCGCGATTCTGCGTTGCCGCGGTGATCGCCCGGATGTTTCATATCGAAATCAGTCCGCCGCCGAACATCAGGGCACCGAATGCCAGCACGAGCAGGATCGCGATCCAGTGCGCACGCATGCTGATGTGGTCTCGACGCGCCAGCAATGCATCGAAGTCGCGCTGCTCATCGAGCAGTTCATCGATGATGTCCGAAAGCTCATCGTGATGTGCGGCCGGCACATCGATGGAGATCGCGCTCGACAATCGCGCGGGAACATCATTATCGAACAGCGCATCGATGTCGATATCGCCGTACGCATCGCGTGCGCACACGGGAAACGACATAGCGGCCAGGCACACGATGAGGGTTCGTGCTTCGTGGACGATGAGCGTCCGGTGCAGCTCGCGCCAGGTGATGGTTTCGACGACCACGTCGTGCATACACATAGTGTATGGCAGTGCACGCGACGGTCGAAGATCAATTCGCGACGATGTTCACGATCTTGCCCGGCACAACGATCACTTTGCGGACGGTTTTGCCTTCCAACTGGCCGCTGATCTGCTCGTCAGCGAGCGCCAGCTTCTCGATCGTCGCCGCATCGGCATCCGCCGAAACGTTGATCTTGCCTCGGACCTTCCCCATGATCTGCACCGGCATGACGATTTCATCATCAACCAGCATCGCCGGGTCAACGGTTGGCCACGACGTGTGCGCGATCGGCGCTGCGCGACCAAGCTTCGCCCAGAGCTCTTCACCCATGTGCGGCGCGAACGGTGACAGCACGATGGCGAAACGTTCGAGCTGATCCGCCGTCAGGCCGCCTGACGATGTTGCGTGGTTCACGAACTCGATGAGCGCGGCGATCGCCGTATTGAACGCGAGGCGCTCGATGTCAGTGCCGACCTTGTCAATCGTACGATGCAGCAGTTTCTCGGTGTCTTCGTTCGGCGTATCGCTCAGGGTCAGATCGCCTGAGTCTTCGTCGATGACCAATCGCCACGCGCGCTGCAGGAACCGGTAATTCCCGATGATGTCGCGTGTGTTCCACGGCTTCGTCGCTTCGAGCGGTCCCATGTACATCTCGTAGAGGCGGAACGTATCGGCGCCGTATTCCGCGATGACGTCGTCGGGATTGATGACGTTCTTCAGCGACTTGCTCATCTTGGCAACGACCTGCGTGACCGCCTCGCCCGTCGCGCGCTCGACGAAGGACTCCTCCCCGCGCTCATCGACTTCGTCGACTGGGACAAGTGACTTGTCCGGCCGCTGATATGCGTACGACGTAATCATGCCCTGATGGAACAGACGACCGAATGGTTCCGGCGTGGAGACGTGACCAAGGTCGAAGAGCATCTTGTGCCAGAAGCGTGCATACAACAGGTGCAGTACGGCGTGTTCTGCACCGCCAACATAGAGGTCGACGCCGCCGGTGTGATGCACGTCCGGATCAAATGTCGTATCGGTGTTCGGTGCACCATCTTTGCGTGACAGCATCCATTCGCGTTCGACAGAAGGCCCGATGAGATACTTGTCGTTGTGCGGGTCACAGTAGCGAAGGTAGTACCAGCATGAACCGGCCCAGCCGGGCATGGTGTTGGTTTCGCGCGTGACCGGCGCATCGGGCGGGAGGACATCAGCGTCGACGCCGGCTTCGCCTGCAGTCAGTGAAACCCAATCCGTTGCCTTCGCGAGCAGCGGGGCGGGATCGTCCGACACCGCCGGCTTGTAATCCGCGAGATCAGGCAGCGTGACCGGCAGGGCGCTGTCGTCGATCGGGTAATGATTGCCTTCGGCGTCGTACACGATCGGGAAGGGTTCGCCCCAGTAGCGCTGCCGACTGAACAGCCAGTCGCGCAGGCGATAGTTCACAGTGCGTTCGCCCTGATGCGTGGATTCGAGCCAGTCGATGATCGTGCGTTTGGCGTTCGGCGTATCGAGTCCATCGAGCGATACTGCATCGTTGGCCGAATTCATGGCAACACCGACGGCGGTGAACGCGGCGCCGAATGACTTGGCGTCCGTGATGTACGCAGCGCACATGGCGTCGGCATCGTCGGTCGGCACGCCGTCCGGTGCGTTGGTGCGCAGCCATTCGTCGTCAGGTCGAACAACCGGAACGACGGGGAGGTTGAATTCGACCGCGAATTCAAAGTCACGGTCATCGCCCGCAGGAACCGCCATGATCGCGCCGTGGCCATAGCCCATCAGCACGTAGTCTGCGACCCATACCGCGATGCGTTCGCCGTTTGCGGGATTGATTGCGTCGACGCCGAGCGCGACGCCGGTCTTTTCCTTGGATTCCATTCGCTCGATGTCAGATCGGTTGCGTGCGGCGAGCACGTAGTCGCGCACATCTGCACCGGCATCGCCGTTCAGCAATGCATCGACGAGCGGATGTTCTGGCGCGACCACCATGAACGTTGCACCGAAGACGGTATCCGGGCGCGTGGTGAACACGCGCAACGAATCGACATCGCCATGCGCTTCGGCGAGTTGGAAGACGATCTCCGCACCTTCGCTGCGGCCGATCCATTCCGCCTGCATCGTGCGGGTTGAATCGGGCCACTTCACGTGATCAAGATCCGCGAGCAGTCGATCGGCAAACGCGGTGATGCGGAACATCCACTGTTTGAGTGGCTTGCGGAGCACCGGATAGCCGCCGCGTTCTGAACGGCCGTCGATGACCTCTTCGTTCGCGAGCACGGTGCCAAGTTGCGGGCACCAATTGACCGTCTGTTCCGCGAGATACGCAAGGCGTTGGTCGTTGATGCATGTACGGCGTTCATCGGCGCTCATGCTCGTCCACGGTGCGTCGAGTGAAATCGGTGCGTCACCGCGTTCGAGTGCATCGATCAGCGTCTGAATCGGACGTGCCTGCTGTGCGTCGCGGTCGTACCACGCGTTGTACGCCTGGAGAAAGATCCACTGCGTCCAGCGGTAGTATTCCGGATCGATGGTTGCGAACTCGCGCGCCCAGTCGTAACTGAAGCCGAATCGTTTGAGTTGACGACGGAAATTGTCGATCGCGGTGCGCGTTGTTTCAGCGGGATGCACTCCGGTCTGAATCGCATATTGTTCGGCAGGAAGACCAAACGCATCCCATCCCATCGGGTGGAGCACGCGAAAGCCGAGCAGCCTTTTGTACCGGCAGATGATGTCAGTCGCGGTGTAGCCTTCGGGGTGACCGACGTGCAGGCCGGCACCGCTCGGGTACGGGAACATATCGAGGCAGTAGAACTTCGGCGCAGTGCCATCGAAGTCAGGATCGCCGGGGTTGGCGACACGGAATGTCTCATGTTCATCCCACCATTGCTGCCAGCGTTGTTCAAGCGCATCGGCGAGTTGGGCGGTGTACCGAAATGGTGGTGCGTCGGTGGCGGTCGTCGGCGAAGAGGAAGTCATGCGTGAATCCTGCGGCGCGGGGCAAGGAACGAACGAGTCCGGAATGACACGAAGGCCTCACGTCGAGGCCTTCGGAATGAAGCGGGCGAGATTGGTCGTCGCGCAGCGTCAGCCCGAAGCCTGGCGGCCTCGGAGCGGCGAGCGTCGAGCCATGATGAACGAGCGAGCGACCATGGGCACAGTGTACGACTTTGCGGCGCCAGCGGCGTCAGTCCGGAAAGGCTTACCGCTTCTTGTCCATGTCGGTGAGGTACTTCTTGGCCTCGCCGGCGAGGTAGAAACTCCCGGTGACGACGATGAGGTCATCGCGACCGACGGCTCGGCTGGCAAGATCGAGCGCTTCGGGCAACGATCGGGCGACCTGACTCATCTTGCCGCTGATCTCAGCGAACTGCTTCTGCAGGTCTTCCGGATCTGCGGCACGCGGTGTCCCGCGCGATTTGGTGAAGATGATCTTGTCACCGCCAAGCGCAACCTTTTCGAGGAGCGCCGAAACGTCCTTGTCTTCGCAGCACCCGAAGACGCACACCATCGAGTCGTACGGCACATGCGCACCGACGCATCGGATGAGCGATGACAGCGCGACTGCGTTGTGTGCGCCGTCGATGAGAATGCGCGGCCGATCCCAGATGAGCTCCATCCGGCCGGGATTCTGGGTACTCGCGAGTCCCTTGTGCAGCGGCACTTCTTCGAATCGGAAGCCGGCGTTCGACAGCAGGTCAATCGCGGCAAGTGCGAGACCGCAGTTTGCAGCCTGATGTTCACCCGGCAGCGGCACCGGAAGGTGCATGAACTGGCTGGATTCCGTGATCAGGCAGACGCGCGTGTGTGGTCCGAGCTCTTCGGATACGCCGAAGCGGAAGCTGAACTCGATGTCCTGGTCGACAAACTGCAGCGGAGCGCCGACTTCTTCGGCGACCGCGCGAAGCGTCGCGTCCACTTCTTCGTTCTGTGCGAAAGCGAGCGCCGGAACGCCGCGCTTGAAGATGCCTGCTTTCTCACGGGCAATCGCGGAAAGCGATTGTCCGAGGATATGCGCGTGGTCGGTGTCGATGTGGGTGATGATCGACACTTCCGGCGTGATCAGGTTCGTGGCATCGAGTCGGCCACCGAGACCGGTCTCGATGATCGCAATGTCGACGGCCTGATTCGCGAAGTGCATGAACGCAACCGCGGTCATGAGTTCAAAGAACGTCGGTTCCGCGTCGATGGACATCCCAGCTTCAACGGCCGTGCGCACCAGGTCGGTGAACTCTGCGCGGGCAATGTGCTCCGTGTTGATGGAGATGCGCTCGCGCATGTCGACGAGATGCGGGCTCGTGTACTGACCAACGGTGTAGCCGCACCCTTCGAGCATCGACGCGATCATGGCGACGGTCGAGCCTTTGCCGACGGTGCCGGCGACGTGGACCATGCGCACTTGTTCGTGCGGATTTTCCAGCGCTTCGAGCAGATCGCGCATGCGGTCCAGTTTGAAGGTGTCCTCGTTGTAGCGCACCACGCGCATGCGCTCGAGGTTGGGTCGGTTCAACAGATGGCGCACCGCGTTTGCGTACGTGGTGATCTTCGGCGGCTTTTCAGCCGTCGTGGCCTCGGTTGGTCGTTTGGCAGTCAGCTTCGGCATAAGTCCCGTAGTTTAGCAATCTTACGCCTTGAGTTCAATTGTCGCGATGTAAGTCCATGTGCAACAATTGCTTGCGCGACATCATGGCCGTGCGGGGTTCTGCTAGACTACGCGGCCATTCACCGGAGACCCCCATGCAGCCAGATCACAAGGAAGCCCTTCGCCTCGAATCCTGGCGGGTCTTCCGCATCATGTCCGAGTTCGTCGAGGCCATCGAGACCATGACGCGGCTCGGCCCCGCGGTCAGCGTGTTCGGCTCGGCCCGCACCGCGCCAGAGGAACCCTATTACCAATCCGCGGTCCAGTGCGGTGCGAAGCTCGTCGAAGCGGGCTTCGACGTGATCACCGGCGGTGGCCCGGGCATCATGGAAGCAGCGAACAAAGGTGCGCTGGAAGCCGGCGGCACCAGCGTCGGCCTGAACATTGCGTTGCCGATGGAGCAGGATCCGAACATCTATCAGAACGTCGAACTCGACTTCCGCTACTTCTTCATCCGCAAGGTGATGTTCGTGAAGTACGCGAAGGGGTTTGTGATTTATCCAGGTGGCTTCGGCACGATGGATGAGTTCTTCGAGTCGCTGACGCTCATTCAGACGTTGAAGATCATTCCGTTCCCGGTGGTCCTGATCGGCACCGACTTCTGGAGTGGTCTCATCGACTGGGTGCGCGCGACGCTCGACGAGAAGTTTCACACCATCAGCCACGAAGACCTTGATCTGTTCACGTTGACCGATGATCTGGATGAAGCGGTGAGCATCATCGTGGACCATCACACGGGGCGGAAGATTGCCGGTGATCGACTGCCGCGCTTCGAGGAAGATGAAACCGAACCGTCAGGCGAAGGCACACGCATTGGCGTCGAACCCCGACTCGGTGGTCGCGCCAAGCGCGCGTATCATGTGCGGCGAGACGACAAGGACTGAACCGGCGGGGCGACGCGTTGAACGAATCACGCGAGACATCCGGGCCGATGGACGCTGAGCCGAACGACCAGGCGAACGACGTCGACACGCCGACCGTCGAGAGTGGCGGCAACATCACGGACATCCGCAATACGTCTGCGGCGGATGAACGCGTCGCGGAGCTGATGGCGCACACCATCGATGTGCCGGTGCTTGCGAGCGCGGTGCAGTTACAGAAAGCTGCCGATGCCGCGGACATCCTCGAAGATCTCGAAGATGTCGAGGCCGTCGAACTGCTCACGCAGATGGACGACCAGAAGGCGGCCGAAGCGCTGGCGGAAATGGAATCGCCGCTCGCCGTTGCGGTCATCGACGAACTGATTGGGGAAGATCGTCTCGCCTACGGCGCGGAGATGCTCGCGCTGATGGCGCCGGACGATGCGGCGGACATCCTTCAAGGCATCGCGGATGCCGAGCGTGAGGAGCTGCTCGTTGCGATGCCGCTCGGGCATGCGCTCAAACTTCGGCGCCTGATTGGATTCTCGGAAGACACGGCCGGCGGTCTGATGACCACCGACTTCATCGCGCTCGCGGAATCGATGTCTGTCGGCGAGGCGATTCATGTGATTCGCGGGCGACAGATTCCGCCGGGGATCAATCATCTCGTGGTGACCACCGAGAACGGGACGGTGGTGGGCGTGATAAGCCTGCGTGCGTTGTTGATTAATTCGAACGACACGTCGGTGGAGTCGATCATGCGCAGTCCGGTGCAGGTGCTGCACGCGGAGATGGATCAGGAAGAGGTCGCGCGCGAGTTTGATCGGTATGACTACGCGATGATGCCGGTCGTGGACGATGCGGATCGTGTGCTGGGCATCGTGACGTTCGATGACATCATCGACACGATCCGCGAAGAGCAGACCGAAGACGTGCAGATGACGGTGGGTGCGGGCAAGGAAGAAGCGGTGTACTCATCGCTGGGCACCAAGATTCGCGGCCGGGCGCCGTGGATGGGCACAAGCCTGATTCTGACGCTGTTCGCCTCCGGCATCATTCTCGCCAACGAGGAGCAGGTGCGCCAGACGCCGATTCTCGCGATGCTTCTGCCGGTCAATGCCGCGTTGGTCGGCAATGCTGGTCATCAGGCGCTCGCGGTGACGCTGCGTGGCATCGTGCTGGACGAGGTTCGACCGGACCGCGTCTGGCGGTTGATTATCCGCGAGGGTCTTGCCGGCCTGCTCATGGGCTGTGCGCTGGGTATCGGCCTCGCAGTGGTGGTGATGGCGCTGGGCCTGTTTGAATCATCGGCAACCAATCGTGCGGCGATGACCGCGGGCATTGCGATGGTCATCGCGATGGGTGTGGGCACGCTCGCTGGTTCAGGAATCCCGTTGCTGATGCGTCGATTCGGTTTCGATCCGGCGCAGTCGTCGGCTATCTTCCTCATCATGATCACGGACTTCGTGTCGTTCGGCGTCCTTCTGGCGCTGAGCCGGACCTTGTTGACACCATGACGAAACCTACCGCACCGTTGACGCCTGCCATTCGCGATATCGAGCGCATCCTGATTTCGCGCGAGCAGATCGCCTCACGCATTCACGAACTCGGTCAGGAGATCCAGCGCGATCTGCTTGAACAGACGCCGCCGGGCGAGATCATGCTCGTTCCGATTCTGACCGGCGCGGTGATTTTCATCGCGGACCTGATGCGCGAGTTGCCGTTCAAGTTGAAGATCGGAGTCGTTGCTGTCAGCAGTTATCCGGGCATGAGCATGAAGAGTCGCGGCGCGCAGATCACCAGTGCGTTGCCGGATGACCTTGAGGGTCGGCACGTGTTGATCGTCGATGACATTCTCGATTCGGGCGGCACGATCCGAATGATTCGTGAAGAGATCGAAAAGCGTGATCCCGCATCGGTGCGCGCGTGCGTGCTGTTGCGCAAGACGATTCCCTCCGCGATGAGCACGCCGTGCGAGTACGTCGGCTTTGATATCCCGGATGAATTCGTGGTTGGCTACGGCCTTGACTACGACAACGTCTATCGCAATCTGCCGGAGATCGGCGTGCTCAGTCCATCGGTTGTGAGTGAGGATGCATCCGCCGGCGACGCGTGATTACTCGTCGTCGCTTCCCGCGGATGTGAGGAACATCGGGATCGACCGGCGTTCATAGGCGTAAAGCACGGTCTCGGCATCACGAAGTTCGACGATGACCTGTTCGTTGCCTCGGATCAGCGTCGCGAGACGACTGTCGCTGCGCCCGATGATCAGGCGCCATTGCGGCTCGGTCGGCGCCACGTTCATGAAACAGACACTTCTCGGCAGCGCAACCTGCGTGGCGGTCACGGCGCTCTGCGCGAATGCCATCGCCATGAGGATCAGTGTCGGGAACGCGAACGATGCACTGAGCGCGCGAAGCCAGGTCGGGATGACCAGGCGCATCGTGAGGATGGCCCACAACGTGATGGCGATGACCGCGAGGGCATCGAGTCCGGCGGCGACGCGTAAGCCGGTCAGCCAGGTCGGTGTTTCCGCGGCGAGCGCGGGAATGTCAATCAAGCGAGCCGTGCGATCGCCGGCGTTGATCCATGCGAGCATGAGGACGGCGGCGATCATGGCGGCGAAAGCGCCGGCCCATGAGAAGACCTCTGCGGTTGCGGGCGGCTTGGGGCCGCCGGGCGGGAATGGGCGAATGGCGCTGAGTCCTGCGGCGGGCAATGCGATGAGGATGAAGCCGAGCATCATCCAACCGGTCTCCTGCACACCGGCTTCGAGGACGAGTTCCGGGGTGCTCATGACGGCGCGCAGTGCGGCGGACATGGCAAGGCCGGTGTCGCAGGTCAGCCCCGGCAGTCGGACGGCGGGAGCGTAGCCGATGGTGTAGCCGAGCAGTCCGAAGATCCACAATCCAATCGCGGTGCCGGCGGCGATGATCACACCGATCAGCAGCGTGCGGAACGCGGAGAGTGATTCAGCGTCAGGGCCAACGGATCGGACCGGCTGACGAACCAGCAGCACCTTGGGTCGCGTTCGCGGCGGGCGAAGCGACGGGCGGGCGAGCGGGCCCGAACGGGATGGTCGTGACATCGGCGCTTGCGACATGCGGTCCTCGTGAGGCGGGCAGGGCCCGCGGCGGGGCGATGAGCGTACCCGATGACAGTTCGGCTGTGGGGGCGATGCGGATCCCGCGTCATGCCCGAAGCACTATCGGCATGCTTCAACCGTGACGTGAGCCGGGTTCTCGGGCGTGGGCGATCAGGCCGGGCTGGGGACGGTTTCGAGGACTTGCTGGACGATCCGACGGGTCGTCGCGGTATCTCCCGCGTGCATGTAGGTCTTGCTGATGACGCGGTGAGCGCAGACCGGCAGCACATTGGAAACGACATCTTCGGGCACGCAGTAGTCGCGGCCATGCAGGACAGCGGTGGCTCGGGCCGCCTGAGCGAGGGCCAATGCACCACGCGGGCTGATGCCGACCTGAAGATCGTCGTTTTCGCGCGTCGCAGACGACAGCGCGATGACGTAGTCAACGAGCGCCTGATCCAGCTTCACCTCATCCGTCTGGCGCTGGAGATCAATCACATCGTCGCCGTGCATGATCGGTTTGAGTTCCTGCAATGTCGTCCGCGCCGGCTGTTGCAGAATGATGCGTGACTCGTCGGTCGGCGCGGGATAGCCAAGGTTGATGCGCATCAGGAAGCGGTCGAGTTGGTTCTCCGGCAGGAAGAACGTGCCTTCGAACTCGTATGGGTTCTGCGTGGCGACGACCATGAACGGTTGCGGTAGTTTGTACTGGTTGTTCTCAATCGACACTGTGGCTTCAGCCATCGCTTCAAGCAGTGACGACTGTGTGCGCGGCGTCGTTCGGTTGATCTCGTCCGCAAGGATGATGCTGTTGAAGACCGGCCCCTTCTGAAAGTGAAACGCATTGCTCTCACGATCAAAGACTGTGACGCCCAACACATCGGTCGGCAACAGGTCAGGCGTGCACTGGATGCGTCCGAACGCGCAATCGATGGACTTTGCGAGTGCATTGGCAAGGACGGTCTTTCCGACGCCTGGCACATCCTCGATGAGGATGTGACCACGGGCGAGGAGACATACAATGATTCGATCGACAGCACGTGCATTGCCCATGTAGACCGACGTGATGTTGTCACGGAGTCGCTGAATCGCCTCAAGATCTGCCATGTGCGGTATATCCGTGTATGGTCGAATGCAACGTCGATGACGTGCTTCAAGTTCGAAGAATCATCGCGAATTGGTCGTGGGGACCAGTGCGCGAGTCGAGTAGTATAGAAGAGCAGCCGGGATCGCCATGGTATTCCGCCACGAGCGACAACCGGCATGGCTCCGACGTGGGGATACGTCGGCATGACCGAGGATCGTCCAGGGCCCGTTGTTCCGGATCCGTATGACGCGATGGTCGTCAGCAAGTCGCTGGCATGTCGTGGATGTGATTATGATCTGCGCGGTCTGCGATCTGTCGGTGTCTGCCCCGAATGCAGCCTCGATGTCTGGCGATCGGTCCTCAAGTCCATTGATGAGACGGCACCGTGGCGCGGCGCGCTTCGCAATCCACGGGCAGTCGGTGATGGCCTGCTGTTGATTGTTGGCGGCATGCTTGCATCGGCAGCGCTGTTGTTCGTCTACGCGGTTCGGGCTCGCTTGCTTCTCTGGCGTGGCAATGCAGGTGTGCTGAGTCACCTCCCGGACATGCCAGACCTCATGCTCCTGATCTTCGGGCTCATTGCATGTATCGGCGCGGTGCTCTTGAAGCCGCGCGGTGGTGCGCGCTGGTCGCTGATGCTTGGTGTGACGCCGTTGATCGTCGGCACGCTGGGCTGGTCGACCATCTGGTTCGTGACCACGATTCGCGATGGTGCATCATTGCGCGCGATCTCGAATCCGCTCACCATCTGCCTGATGCTGTTGATGGTGCTGCTGGTCTTTGCGGGTTTGCGTCATGTGTTCAGCATCATCGGTCAGCGCAGCGTTGCGTATCGTCGGTCGAAGAGCGGCAAGCAGGGACTCGAATCCATGACCGTGGCCTTGCTCGCGGGCATGATCGGCGAGTGCATTCGCCAGCTGGCCATTCGCGATCTGCTGCCATCGACGGTGGGGTCGGTCGGCACCGCGGTGCGGTGGGTGTGTGCGCTGATGCTCCTCGTGGGATTCGTCTACCTGTTCGTGAATGCGTGGTGGATCCGCCGGGAGATTCTTGCGCCGCGGCCCGGCTTCAACGATGTGCTGGAGAAGCCTCGGAAGGACCAGACGGTGGTCGATGAGCCCGAGACGTTCTTCGAAGTCCAGGGCGACCGGGGCCACATCGCCGCCCCGAAGCCGCCAGAGGCGTCTGAGTCATCCGCGGATTGACTGTCAGTGTGGCAGGCGAGCCGGCCTGCCATGTCGTCAACTGGCACGGCCGTGCCATGGCACGAACACAAAAACCGCCCTGACGGTCAAAAGCGCGGCATGTGCCTGCGGGCATGTGTTGTGGCACGGCACGTCGGAAGTGGCGCGGGCTTTGAAGTGAGTGATGGGTCCGGTGGTGCCGGTGCGCCAGGTGTGGTGCCCGCCCGCCGATCCTGAATTCGACCCTTTAGCCCCGTTGTGAGGAGATCACTCCCATGGCCGTGAAGGAACTGTCCTTCGATACAGACGCACGCAAGGCTTTGCTCGCCGGCGTGGAAAAGCTCGCTTCCGCGGTGAAGTCCACCCTTGGTCCTCGTGGCCGCAATGCCGTGATTGACAAGTCCTGGGGCGGTCCGACCGTGACCAAGGACGGCGTCAGCGTCGCGGAAGAAATCGAACTTCGCTCGAAGGTCGAGAACATGGGCGCTCAGCTCGTGAAGGAAGCCGCGTCGAAGACTTCTGACGATGCCGGCGACGGCACGACGACCGCGACGGTGCTCGCCGAGGCGCTTTTCCGTGCAGGTCTCAAGCAGATCGCGGCGGGCGTTGATCCGAACGCACTGGTGCGCGGCATGCACAAGGCCGTGGCGGCTGGCGTTGATCACATCGAAGGCATGGCCAAGCCGGTCGCGAACAACATCGCGGCGGTGGCGACGATCAGTGCGAACAACGATCCGACGATCGGCAAGATCATGGCGGATGCGTTTGCGAAGGTCGGCAAGGACGGCGTGATCACGGTTGAAGAAGGCAAGGGTCTTGAGACGTACGTCGACGTCGTGGAAGGCATGCAGTTCGATCGTGGCTACCTCAGCCCGAACTTCGTGACGAACCAGGATGAGATGAAAGTTGAGCTGAGCAAGCCGCTCATCCTCATCCACGAAGACAAAGTCGATTCCGTGCAGACGATTCTCTCGTTGCTCGAGAAGGTGATGGAGGCGAAGAAGCCGCTGCTCATCATGGCCGAGGACATCACGGGCGAAGCGCTGAGCACGCTGGTCATCAACAAGCTCCGCGGTGTGTTGCAGGTCTGTGCCGTCAAGGCGCCGGGCTACGGCGATCGTCGCAAGGCGATGCTTCAGGATCTCGCGGTGCTCACCGGTGCCGAGCCGATCATGAAGGACCTCGGCGTCGATCTGGACACGATCACCGTGAGCCAGCTCGGTACCGCGAAGAAGATCGAAATCTCCTCGGACAACACCGTCATCATCGAAGGTGCGGGTTCGACGAAGTCGATTCAGGAACGCATCAAGCAGATTCGCGCTGAGATCGACCGAACCGATTCGGATTACGACCGTGAGAAGCTTCAGGAGCGTCTCGCGAAGCTCGCAGGCGGCGTGGCACAGGTCAACGTCGGCGCGGGCAGCGAAGCGGAACTCAAGGAACGCAAAGCACGCGTTGAAGATGCGCTGCACGCGACGCGCGCTGCGGTTGCCGAAGGCATCGTGCCCGGTGGCGCCGTGAGCTTCCTCCGTGCGATCGAAGCGGTTGAGAAGTCACGTACGAAGTTGCGTGGTGATGAAAAGCACGGCGCTGACGTCGTGATGGAAGCAATGGAAGTGCCGCTGCGCACGATCGCGGAGAACGCCGGCGAGAAGGGCAGCGTCGTCGTCGCGAAGGTTCGTGACATGAAGGGCGCGAAGGGCTTCAACGCATTGACGCTCGAGTACGGCGATCTGCTCGCCGACGGCGTCATCACGCCGGCCAAGGTCGATCGCACCGCGCTGCAGAATGCGGCATCGGTTGCGGCGATGCTGCTGACCACCGAATGCATCGTGACGGAAATCCCGAGCGATGAACCCGACGACCATGGTGCACCGGGTGGAGACCCGATGGGTGGCATGGGCGGTATGGGTGGCATGCCGGGTATGGGCGGCATGCCGGGCATGGGTGGCATGCCAGGCATGGGTGGCATGGGCTTCTGAGCCGACGCCTCGCGTTTCAATGACAAGTCAACACAGCAACTGCGAGCGCAACGCTCGAACGAACGGAGAATTCAGCAATGGCCGTCAAACCTCTTGAAGATCGTGTCCTGATCAAGCCGCTCAAGGCTGAAGGCAAAACTGCATCGGGCATCTTCCTGCCGGAATCCGCCAAGGAAAAGCCGCAGCAGGGCAAGATCGTGGCCGTCGGTCCGGGCAAGTTGCTCGAGAACGGCGAGCGCGTGAAGCCGGGCGTCAAGAAGGGTGACACCGTGGTGTACGGCAAGTACGCGGGCACCGAGATCGAGATCAAGAGTGACACGCACATCATCATGCGTGAAACCGAACTGTTGGGTGTGCTCGAGAAGTAAACCCGTTCGACGTGTCGAGTCGTGATCCCAACCAATCCAGTCGTGGAAGCACAACGCAATGTCTACGAAGCAAATGAAGTTTGATGCCCAGGCCCAGCAGGAATTCCGCGAAGGCGTGAATCAGATTGCTCGCGCCGTTGGCGTCACCATGGGCCCCGCCGGTCGCACCGTCGTGGTCGACAAATCGTTTGGCGGCCCGTCCGTCACCAAGGACGGCGTCAGCGTCGCCAAGGAAGTGGAACTCGCGCAGCCGTTCCAGAACATGGGCGCCAAGATGGTGCACCAGGTTGCCAAGAAGACCGCTGATCTGGCCGGCGATGGCACCACTGCCGCCACCGTGCTTGCACGAGCCATCTATGAAGATGGTCTGAAGTACGTCACCTCGGGCGCGAACGCCGTCGCGGTGCAGCGCGGCATCAACAAGGCTGCCGACGTCGCGTGCGAAGCAATTGACGCGATGGCCAAGCAGTGTTCGGGCAAGGCGGACTACAAGAAGGTCGCCACGGTCTCCGCGAACCACGACGAAACGATCGGCGACATCATCGCCGAAGCGATCGCCAAGGTGGGGCCGGAAGGCGTCGTGGAAGTCGAAGAAGGCAAGGCCGCGGAAACGTCGCTTGAGTACGTCGAAGGTATGGCGTTCGACAAGGGATATCTCAGCCCGTACTTCATGACCGATCCGAAGAAGGCGGAGTGCATTCTCGAAGATGTGCAAGTGCTCATTCACGAGAAGAAGATCTCGAACCTCGCGGATCTGCTCCCGCTGCTTAATAAGGTCGCAACCAACGGCAAGCCGCTGCTCCTGATCGCGGAAGACATTGAAAACGAAGCGCTCGCCGCACTCGTCGTCAACCGTCTTCGCGGCGTGCTGCAGGTGTGTGCCGTCAAGGCGCCGGGCTTTGGCGAGCGTCGCAAGGCGATGCTTGGTGATATCGCCACGCTGACCAACGGTACATTCTTCAGTGAAGATCTTGGTCGTAACCTTGAAGACGTTGAAGTCAAGGAACTCGGCAAGGCCAAGAAGATTGTCATCACCAAGGACAACACCACGATCATTCAGGGTGCCGGCAAGAAGGCCGACATCGAAGCGCGAGCCAACCAGCTGCGCACGCAGATCGAACAGTCCACCAGCGATTACGACCGCGAGAAACTCCAGGAACGTCTGGCGAAGCTCACGGGCGGCGTGGCGATCATCAACGTCGGTGCTGCTACCGAAGTCGCGATGAAGGAACGGAAGGACCTCGTCGACGATGCACTCAGTGCGACCCGCGCTGCGGCGAAGGAAGGCTACGTGCCCGGCGGTGGCGTTGCTCTCATTCGTGCCATCGACGCGGTTGACGAAGGTCGACGCAAAGGCAAGGGTGATGAGCGACTTGGCTTTGACATCATCGCCGATGCGCTCGAAGCACCGCTGTATCAGATCGCTTCCAACGGTGGTGTCGACGGCGACGTCGTGGTTGAGAACGTGCGTGACGGCAAGGGTGGCTTCGGGTTCAACGCATCGACGCTGGAATACGAAGATCTCGTGAAAGCGGGCATCATCGATCCGGCACTCGTGGTGACCGCAGCGCTGCGTCATGCGGCATCAGTCGCCGGCCTCATGCTGACCACGGATGTGGTGATCACAGAGCTGAAAGACGACGATGAGCCGGTGGAAGACGCGATCTTCTGATCGTGACACGCGGATTCCGCCGAATACACGGTGAGATTCGCAGCCGATGAATCATGCTGGCCTCGGGGCGCGAGACGTTCCGAGGCCAGTCTCGGATATCGAGAAGGCGGTACGCTTCCTGATGACGACAACACGCGACTATTACGAAGTGCTCGGGGTCGCGAAAGATGCAAGCGCCGATGACATCAAGCGCTCGTATCGTCGTCTCGCCATGAAGTTCCATCCGGACCGCAATCCGGATAACGCCGAAGCCGAAGAACGATTCAAGGAATGCGCTTCAGCCTACGAAGTGCTCTCCGATCCCGAGAAGCGTGCTCGCTACGACCAGTACGGACACGCGGGCCTTCGCGGCACGCCCGGCCATGACTTCCGTCACATGGATCCGCAGGACATCTTCTCGATGTTCGATGAGATCTTCGGTGGCGCATTCAGTGGTGGTGGCGGACGGTCGCGGCGCACACGGCGCGGTGCACCGCGCGGTTACGACCTCGAGACCAACGTCGAGATCTCGTTTGAAGAAGTGCTCACCGGTGCAGAGCGTGAAGTCGAATTCAAGCGTCTTGACGTCTGTCAGACGTGTGAAGGCAGCGGCGCCAAACCAGGCACGCAGCCGACCATATGTCAGACCTGCGAAGGTCAGGGTCAGGTGCAGCAGGCGGGACTCGGCGGGATGTTCCGCATGGTGACCGCATGTCCGCACTGTCAGGGGCGCGGCACAGTCGTCCAGGACAAGTGTGGTGATTGCCGCGGTCGCGGTCGGGTGAGCGTGAAGCGCACACTGTCGATCAAGATTCCACCGGGCATTCATGACGGCCAGGCAGTCCGTGTCCCGAGCGAAGGCGAGCCGCCGCCGCCGGAACAGGTGCCATCGGGTGAAGGTGTGCGCGGCGACTTGCATGTCGTGGTGCGTGTGAAGGCACATGAGCGATTCGAGCGTGACGCCGACGATGTACTGATTGCAATTCCGATGTCGTACGCCCAGATGGCGCTCGGGGCCGAATTGCTGGTACCTACGGTGGATAGCGATGCGGAATTGACTGTGCCGGCCGGGACGCAGCACGCGTCGGTATTCCGCATTCCGGGCAAGGGATTTCCGAACCTGCGGTCA
Source organism: Planctomycetota bacterium (assembly GCA_039029515.1). Classification (GTDB taxonomy): domain Bacteria; phylum Planctomycetota; class Phycisphaerae; order Phycisphaerales; family SM1A02; genus JBCCFX01. The sequence continues at coordinate 4,392 of JBCCFX010000022.1, read as the reverse complement.
GGCAAGCGTGGCGATCTCGTCGTGATTGCCCAGCTCATTGTGCCGCGTAAGCTGTCGGAAAAGCAACGTCGACTTTTGTCAGACTACGCCGAGACCGAAGATCTTGATGTCGGTGGTCAGGGCGGTGGATTCTGGGGCAAGCTGAAGGACGCCGTGACGGGCGGATGAGGACGACAGGACCATGATGAAGAAGAAGACCAAGCCAGCACCCGAAGAAGCCAACGACCACGTCGACACTGCGGTCACGGAGGACGATGGTGTTGCGTCGGATGAAGCGACAACGACGATTGATGAGCAGGTCGCAGCCATGCAGTCGGAGCGCGATGAAGCGATCGAAGGTCGCATGCGCGCGCTAGCTGACTTTGCGAACTTTCAGCGTCGCGCCAACGAGAACGAGAAGCGCGCTCGCGAAGAGGGCCTGACGACGGTCATTCGCATGTTGCTTCCCGCGCTGGACAACCTTGACCTCGCGCTCGCACAGGATCCGGAAACGGTGACCGTCGATCAGGTCTTCCAGGGTGTCACGCTCGTTCGCACCGACATGGACAAATTGCTTCAGGACTGTGGTCTTAGTCGCATCGAACCGTTTGCGGGCGACATGTTTGATCCCGGCCCGCATGAAGCGATGTACCGTCAGCCAACGGACGAGTTCCCGCCGGACCGTGTGGTCTCGGTGTTGAAACCCGGGTACACGCTGGGTGATGTCGTCCTGCGAGCGGCGCAGGTGGCGGTGTCGGCAGAGATGCCGGAAGAGCAGGTGAGCGATGCCGACGTATGACTACGTATGCCATGCGTGTCATCATGCGTTTGAACTGTTTCAGCAGATGTCTGATCCGGTCAAGCGGAAGTGTCCATCGTGCGGCGCGCTCAAGTTGGAGCGTTTGATCGGCACCGGCTCAGGCGTTCTGTTCAAAGGCTCGGGGTTCTACGAGACCGACTACCGCAGTTCGTCGTACCAGAAGGGTGCCGAGGCGGAGAAGAAGTCGTCCGAATCGTCATCATCGAGCGATTCGTCGTCGTCCTCGTCAACCTCCCCCAAGAAGTCGGCGGACAGTGGGTCGACATCGTCGTCGGGTTCGTCATCGTCCTCTGATTGAGGCGATTCGGTCGCCGCGAGAGAAAGTCCACGAATGCCCGCGCGATTCACGCAACAGATCATCGAACACATGCGCCATCCGAGCTACCGACCTTCCGAGGTCCGGCAGATTGCTCGCGAAATGCGCGTCGACCATGACGACCGGCCCGCATTCGACGCCGCAGTCGGCCAGTTGATCGAGTCCGGCCGCGCCGAGAAGAACAAGCAGGATGAACTCCGGCTCCCGACCTACGGCGATGAAGTCGAAGGTTCGTTCAAGCTGAATCCTCGCGGCTTCGGATTTATCCGCACCGACATCAAGTATCGCGAAGGCGATCTCTACGTACCGCGCGGGCGCAATGACACCGCCATCACCGGCGACCGTGTTCGCGCCGTCGTCCGACGACGACGCAACAACCGCACCGGGCGGATGGATGTGCTCGGCGAAATCGTCGAGGTCATCGAGCGTGGGAACACCGTATTCACTGGCACGCTCATCAAGCAAAAGAGCAACTGGTTCGTCGAACCCGACGGCAAGAATCTCCATGATCCGGTGATCATTCGAGATCCCGGCGCGAAGAACGCAAAAGCTGGTGACAAAGTCGTCATTGAACTCCTGCAGTTCCCTGAAGCGGACTACTTCGCCGAAGGCGTGATTACCAAGGTGCTTGGTGACGCCGGCAAGCCCGATGTCGAAACCGAAGCGGTTATTGTCGCGTTCGGCCTGCGGACAGAGTTTCCTGAGGAAGCATCCGAACAGGCGCGCGGCGCTTCGCAGCAGTTTGATGAAGATCTGAAGCACATTGATGAGACGCGCGAAGATCTGCGCGATCAGTTCATCTTCACAATCGATCCGCCTGACGCCAAGGATTACGACGATGCGATCAGCATCACGTATCACGCGGATGATGGCGAATGGGAACTTGGTGTCCACATCGCCGATGTCGCGCACTTCATCCCGCAGGGATCATCGCTGGATGAGGAAGCCAAAGAGCGCGGCAACAGTGTGTATTTGCCGCGCCGCGTCATTCCAATGCTGCCCGAAGTGTTGTCGAACGGAGTGTGCTCGCTTCAGGAAGGTGTCGATCGCCTGACAAAGTCTGCGTTCATCCGATTCAATGATCAAGGCCGCGTCGTCGGTCAGCGCATGGCGGCGACGGTCATTCGGTCCGCGAAGCGACTGACCTATCTCGAAGCGCAGGCGCTGATTGATGGTGACCAGAAGGAAGCCCGGCGACACGCCAAGACGCCGCCGGCGTACACCGACGATCTCATTGCCGCATTGCGTCACGCGGACAAACTCGCACGGACGTTGTTGAAACGCCGAGAGCGTGATGGCATGGTTACGCTTAACCTGCCCGTCGTGGAACTCGTCTTTGACGAGAACGGACACGTGGTCGATGCCGGGCCGGAAGATGATGCTTTCACCCATCGCATCATCGAGATGTTCATGGTCGAGGCGAATGAAGCGCTGGCCCGCGCGTTTGAAGATATCGGCGTGCCGATCCTGCGACGTATTCACCCTGAACCGACATTTGGCGACATCGAAGAACTTCGCCTGTATGCGCGCCTCGTCGAGGTGAAGCTGCCGGCGGAACCCGATCGTTCGGATCTCCAGCGTCTGCTCGAGATCAGCCGGGATACGACCGCGAGCCGCGCCATTCACATGGCAGTGCTGCGCACCATGACAAAAGCCATCTACAGCCCTTCGATCGTCGGACACTTTGCGCTGGCGTCAGATCATTACGCGCACTTCACCAGTCCGATTCGTCGCTATCCCGACCTGACGCTGCACCGCGTTCTGACCGCATACCTCGAACTGACCGACAACGGGAAGAACCGACCAGGCGGACGCAAACGCGGCACGCTCACCCGGCAGCTGCACAACGATGCGCGCATCATCGATGAAGGCGCATTGGTGCAGCTTGGCGGGCATTGCTCCGACACGGAAGGAAACGCGGAGGAAGCGGAACGCGAACTGCGCAACTTCCTCGTCATGCAGTTCCTCGAAGAGAACCATCTCGGTGATGAGTTGGATGCCGTGGTTACCGGCGTCACGAATAACGGCGTGTACGTGTCCATCGAACGATTCCTCGTCGAAGGCATGGTGCGCTCGACGGAATTGCCGGGCAGCAGCGACCGGGAAGATCGTTGGTCACTCAATGAGGACCTGCAGCGCATTTATGCGAAGCGCAGTGGTCTTTCGCTTGGCATGGGCGACGCGATCCGCGTGCAGATCGTCGCGGTTGACCTCGCGAGTCGTCAGCTTGATCTTCGGGTGACCGAGATGCCGGAGAAGCCGAACATCCCCTCGCGTCGTCGCGGTCAGGGACACGGTGACCTGCCCCGAGCCAGCCGATCGTCCAAGTCCCATTCGAAAGGCAAGGGCAAGGGCGGCAAGGGGAAAGGCAAGTCGAAAGGCGGCAAGCGACGTCGTTGACGCAGTGTGATGCGTCGATTGATGCGTTCGCTCTTGCCCGCGTCGAGTCCCCGCCGTACAACATAGTCACGCCCATGCTTCGTTCCCAGGGGTCCACATGATCCACGCGTCGACGATGGCCGCTCGAAGCCGCTCCCCGACGATCGGTCTTCTCGGGATGCTGTGCGCTACATTGGCGCAGGCGCAGACCGATGGTTCTTTCTGCGCCGCGTGCCAGCAGGTTCCGGTGACGAGACTGCTCGATCTCAACGCGGACACACAGAACCAATTTGCGCATGCTGTCCGGGCGGATGGCGATGTTGCCGTGGTCGGCATTCCCGGTGATGACGCCATCGGCAACGAGAGCGGTGCGGTGGTGGTGTATCGGCAAACCGGTTTCGGCTGGGCTGTCGAAGCGCAACTCATCGCCAATGACGGCGCGCCGGGTGATCAGTTCGGACAAAGCGTCGATGTGTCCGGCACGACGATCATCGTCGGTGCGCCTGGTGCGGATGTGTTTGGCCTCAACTCCGGGGCAGCATACGTCTTTCAGTGGCAAGGTGAATCGTGGGTGCAGACGGCGAAGCTCCTGCCGCGCAGCGCGCAACCACATGATGCATTCGGGAGCGCGGTCGCGATCTCCGACAATCTTGCGATCGTCGGTTCGCCCGGCGCAGACTCAACCTGCGACGTTCCCGGCAGCGTTGCCGCAGACACCTGCTGCAATGCCGGTGTCGCAACGGTGTTTCGGCGCACGATGACGAACAGCCTGTTCGGAAGCGCGAACTGGGCTGTCAGCATCACGCTGCGGTCGCCCTCGCCACAACTCGGCGAAGGTTTTGGCGCAGCGGTCGATGTGCAGGACGATCCCATTGCACCGACCGTGCTGGTCGGCGCG
>JBCCFX010000021.1:0-28261 GCA_039029515.1 Planctomycetota bacterium | reverse complement strand
TCAACACCTCGCCAAGCAGCAGGTAGCTCCCGACGCCGCGATCGATGAGCAACGTATGCTTGCCGACCGCACCGACACCTGCACGCTGTGCATGTTCACGCTCAAGTACAGGTGCGGTATCGACGCACGCGCGAAACGACTCGTCTGGATGGGACAGAGCCAGCGCATCGCACAGTCCATGGAGTCGACGTTTGATGGATCGGTGATAGTCATCGCCGCGTGCGTAGCGTGCGATGCGTCCGTGTGCCCCGGCTGCAGGTTGATCCTCCGCCCCCGCCGCATAGCGATCTGCCACGCAGATGACCGACCGAACATCAGGCATGATGTCCGCAGGGTCGCATCGCAACTCGACGTTCCGAGCGAGGTACGACATCTCGCCGTGCTTCCCGTCGGCGAGCCACGTCCGCAGTTCCGCCTCATACGACGTCGGTGAAGCGGCACACACACCCGCAATCGCAAAGCCAAGATCGCGACACTGCTCAAGAATGGGCTGCGCATCGACCATGACGAATCAGTCAACACGCTGCAGGCGCGCGAAATCCAGCACCAGCGTCTTCACGCCGACGGAATCAAAGTTCACCTTCGCGGTCGCACCGACGGCTCGCGGCGAAAATGCTTCGACACGGCCGACACCGAAAGTCGGATGCCGAACCCGCGAACCAATCTCCAGACCGGTGCCATCGTCGTACGGATCCAGATGCGGACCATCCAGAAAATCCTCAGCGGCCGATGAGAGCATGTCATCGATGCCCGCGAAGTCATGGACATCGATATGGTCGTCCGGCAATTCGCGGATGAACTGACTCTCAATCGTCCGCTCGCGAATGCCGCGCTGGGTTCGCACTGCTGCCCGCGACAATTGCAATCGGCGCTTGGCGCGCGTCATACCGACGAAACACAGCCGACGTTCTTCTTCGAGTTCTTCGGTGTTTCCCGCCGCGCGGGCATGTGGCAGCAGACCTTCCTCGAGTCCCGCCATGGCGACGGTATCGAATTCCAGGCCTTTCGCCGCGTGCAACGTCATGAGCGTCACCGCACCGCGCGCGGGATCGATCGCATCGGCGTCACTGACCAGTGCCACGGATTCCAGGAATGCGCTCAGCTGGTTCAACAGCGTGGGTTCGCGCGGTGTCTCGCCTTCATCGACCTGCGGCATCACGAATTCCGCCGCTGCACTGATCAACTCGCTGAGATTCTCCAGCCGGTCGCGATCCTCATCCGCGCGACTCTTGGCGTACATCGCTTCAAGGCCCGATTCACGAACAACGCGCTCCACGAGTTCTGCGAGGTTCGGCGGGTCAGCCTGACCCATGAACGCATCATCATCCGCCGCACCGCGCCAGCCATCGACCATGGTCGTGAAATTCCCGATCGAGGTCACCGCGCGCTTCGACAGTTGTTCGACTGAACCAACACGATGGAGCGCCGACGCCAGGTTCAATTGATGGTGAATCGCGTAGATCTCCACGCGATCAAGTGAAGTCTTGCCGATGCCGCGCGTCGGCGTATTGATGATCCGCCGGAGGGCAACTTCGTCGCTGGGATTCGCAATCAACCGAAGGTATGCGAGCGCATCTTTGATCTCCTTGCGCTCGTAAAACGCAGTACCGCGTGCAATGACGTACGGCATATGGCGCGTTCGGAACGCATCCTCAAGCACACGGCTCAACGCGTTGATTCGATACAGAACGGCCATTTCGCCGTACGGAATCTGTAGCGATTCATGCAACTGCTGAAACTGGTCGGCGATCAGCGATGCTTCGTGACGCTCATCCTGACACGTGATCACACGCGGCAGTTCGCCTTCCTCCAATTCGGTATAGAGCCGCTTCGCCTTGCGCGCGCGGTTGCGTTCGATCAATGCGGCGGCGGCACTGACAATGTGGCCAGTACTTCTGAAGTTCTGACCGAGCGGTACCGTCGTGGCATCCGGATACTGCTGTTCGAATTCAAGGATGTTCCGAATGTCGGCGCCGCGCCAGCCGTAAATCGACTGGTCAGGATCACCAACGACGCAGATGTTGGTGTGTTCCGCCGCAAGCGCATGGGCGATCACAAACTGGGCGTGGTTCGTATCCTGGTATTCATCGATGAGCAGGTACTGATAGCGTTCCTGCAATTCGCCCCGGACCTCCGCGTTGTCGCGCAGTAAGCGGGCGACAACCAGAAGAAGATCGTCAAAGTCCATCGCCTCATTGGTGCGCAGGATCTTCTCGTACGCAGAGTACGCCCGGGCAATCGATCGCTCGTAGAAGTCGGTGGCGCTCGCCGCGAATTCATCCGCCCCGAGCAATTTGTTCTTCGCTGCGCTGATGGCGCTCAGGACTGCGGCAGGGGTCCAGTTCTTGGTCGTCAGGCCCGCAGTGGCGATCGCCTGCTTGACGGCATCGCGTTGATCCGACGTGTCGTAGATCGTGAAACGTTCCGCGATGCTCGCTTCGTTGGCGTAGAGCCGGAGGAGCCGAGCACAGAACGAGTGGAACGTCGTGACCGTCAGGCCGCGACGACCGCGCAGATCATCGGGAATCAGCAGGTCAATGCGATCACGCATCTCCCCCGCTGCTTTATTGGTGAACGTCAGCGCGAGGATCTGCCACGGCGGTATGCCCTGCTCAATCAAATAGGCCACCCGACGGGTCACCACCGTGGTCTTGCCCGAGCCGGGACCGGCGAGCACCAGCAGCGGACCGTCCACATGCAGAACAGCGGACTGCTGGGCGTCGGTCAGGCCGGCGGAGATATCGAGCGGTTCAGACAGTGACATCGCGAAGGGAGTCTATCGCTGATTCCGGCGCTTGGGACCGCCTCGACAGCCCATTCCGGGCGATTCACCAGTCGACAGGTTCACGACCCCAGATGTAGGGTTGCCCACCGGCATGGGCAAGTTTTCCACCCCATCGATAGTATTCGGATCTGACGCTGATATGACCTAAGCAACTCAGGCACGGCAAGTTAGGCGCGGAACGGCCAAAAACTCTACATTGTGCGTTTGGAATTCTTGCAGACCCTATATCTGGTAGTACGATGCGTTTGTTGTGAGGGATCCGACGAATGTCAACGGGTCGCCGACATGTGCGGGGCACATCTCCCCGCCTACCGGCAGCAGACCCTGACAAAGACCTTCGACGGGTCGTGACAAGGACGTCGTGCCGCGGGTTGGACGCGGTCGCAACATTGGGAAGTGCCGTCGGTGGCGGCAGGTAGCGGATGCACATCAGTTACAGCGTTGAACGCTGCTGCGTGGAACGGAATGAATCCGTTCGGCGCCGGCGATCGTTCGCGCTGGTCGCGTGAGGGATAGAGCCATGACCGTGTTGTGCGACACTCAGATCCGGGAAATCGTGGGCATCGAGCCCTTCGAAGACAACATCAAGCGGCCGGGGCAGGTTTCGTTTGGTGTGTCGAGTTACGGCTACGACGTCCGCGTCGGCACCCTCTTCAAGATCTTCACCAATGTCTCGCGCACCGGCGGTCAGGCGATCGTCGATCCCAAGCGCTTCGACGATGAGAACTTTATCACCGTCGACACCGCTGACACCGGCAAAGACTACGTCATCATTCCGCCGAACTCGTTTGCGCTCTGCGAGACCGTCGAGACCTTCGACATTCCGCGCGATGTGCTTGCGATCTGCGTCGGCAAGAGCACGTACGCCCGTTGCGGCATCATCGTGAACGTCACACCACTCGAACCCGAATGGCGCGGCAAGGTCACGATCGAAATCTCGAACACCACACCGCTGCCCGCCAAGATCTACGCCAACGAAGGCATCGCCCAGATGATCTTCCTCAAGGCCGATCGCGTATGTGCGGTCAGTTACGCCGACAAGCTCGGCAAGTATCAGGACCAACCCGGATTGGTCCTTCCGAAAGTCGACTGAATAGGCAGCAGGCATCACGCCATACGCCATGAGCCATGCTCATGGCGGCTTATCGCCACCGCCTCTTCCGCTCATAGCCCATAGCTCATAGCCCACAGCCAGTTTGGAACTCTCCATGAACATTGAACGCCGCTTCACGACCGCAGGCCAGGATGTCTTCTCCACCGTCGAGTGGACGACACGATCAAGCCGAATCACGAACCAGGATGGTTCACTTGTCTTCGAAATGAACGATGCCATCGTGCCGAAGACGTGGAGCCAGCTCGCCGTCGACATCATGGTGAGCAAGTACTTCCGCAAGGCCGGCGTGCCGCAGTTCGATGAGACCGGCAAACCGATGGTCGACAAGAAGGGCGAACCGATCACGGGCCCGGAACGCAGCGCGAAACAGGTCATTCACCGCCTCGCCGGCTGCTGGCGCGCCTGGGGCGAACAACACAACTACTTCAAGACCGCGGACGATGCACAGGCGTTCTACGATGAACTCGCCTACATGATGCTCCACCAGATGAGCGCACCCAACAGCCCGCAGTGGTTCAACACCGGCCTGCATTGGGCGTACGGCATCACCGGTCCTGCGCAAGGGCACTGGGTCTGCGATCCCGCGACTGGTGACACGCATCGAGCTCCGGATGCCTACAGCCATCCGCAGCCGCACGCATGCTTCATTCAGGCGGTCGATGATGACCTCGTCAACGATGGCGGCATCATGGACCTCTGGACGCGCGAAGCCCGCCTCTTCAAGTACGGCTCCGGCACCGGCACCAACTTCTCCCGCATTCGCGGCGAGAACGAAGCGCTCTCCGGCGGCGGCAAGAGCTCCGGCCTGATGAGCTTTCTCAAGATCGGTGACCGCGCCGCCGGCGCCATCAAGAGTGGCGGTACCACGCGACGCGCCGCCAAGATGGTCTGTCTCGATGCGGACCATCCGGACATCGAAAACTTCGTCAACTGGAAGGTGCGCGAGGAGCTCAAGGTCGCGGCCCTCGTGGAAGGCCTGAAGCATCTCGACACCGACAAGCGCGATCTCGCCGAACGTCTTGGCCTCGAACTGAACTACGACTTCAACGGCGAAGCGTACTACACGGTCTCGGGTCAGAACTCGAACAACTCCGTGCGCCTCAACGACGAGTTCTTCAAGGCCGTCAAGGACGATGCGGACTGGAATCTGAACGCTCGAACGAGTGACAATGTCGCCAAGACGATCAAGGCACGTGATCTTTGGAGCCAGATCTGCGAAGCCGCATGGCGTTGCGCCGATCCGGGCCTTCAATTCGACACGACGATCAACGCCTGGCACACCTGCCCGCAGAGCGGTCGCATCAACGCATCGAACCCGTGCAGCGAGTACATGTTCCTCGACAACACGGCATGTAACCTCGCGTCGATCAACCTCATCACGTTCTACGACAGCGAGTCACGCTCGTTTGATCTCGAACGATTCGAACACGCCATCGAACTCTGGACGATGGTCCTCGAGATCTCGGTGCTCATGGCCGCGTTCCCGTCCGAAGAAATCGCCTCCCAGAGTTACCGATACCGCACGCTCGGCCTCGGCTTTGCCAACCTTGGCGCCATGCTCATGCAGGCAGGCATTCCGTACGACAGCGAAGCTGGCCGCGCGATCTGTGCCGCGATCAGCGCCATCCTCACTGGCCGTTCCTATGCCACCAGCGCGAAGATGGCCGAAGCCCACGGCTCCTTCCCCGGCTATGCGGACAACAAGGACGACATGCTGCGGGTCATTCGCAACCATCGTCTCGCCGCGAAAGGCGAAGCCCGCGACAGCGAGAAGTACGAAGATCTCTCCATTCGTCCCGTCCCGATCAAGCACAGCGTCTTCAAGCGCAAGAGCATGCCGCTCGCCAACGCGACCGCACTGCTCAAGTCGGCAACGCGTGCCTGGGATGATGCGCTCAAGCTTGGCGAGAAGCACGGCTACCGCAACGCGCAGGTCACCGTCATCGCACCGACCGGCACGATCGGCCTGCTGATGGACTGCGATACCACCGGCGTCGAGCCTGACTTCGCCCTCGTGAAGTTCAAGAAGCTCGCCGGCGGCGGCTACTTCAAGATCGCCAACGCATCGCTGCGTCCCGCGCTCACCGCGCTGGGATACTCCGACACGCAGGTCGATGAGATGGTCACCTATGTCATGGGGACGCTCAGCCTCGATACGCCGATGCCCGATGACAGCGACGATGCCGGCTCAACATTCCGTGACGTGCTGGAGAACCTCGGCTACACGCCGGACGATCTCATTGCCGTCGAGAACGCACTGCCGACCGTCTTCGAACTTGGCTTTGCGTTTACCGCGTGGTCGATGCCGGAACATGTGTTGTCACGCTTCGGCATTGACATCGAAGCCGCCCGCAACGACATGTCGTTCAACGGTCTTCGCACGCTTGGTCTGACCGATCGCGTCGTTGCAGAACTGAACCGTACGATCTGCGGTACGCAGACCATCGAAGGCTCACCGCACGTCAAGGACGCCGACCTCGCAGTGTTCGACTGTGCAAACAAGTGCGGCGAGATCGGCGAACGCTTCATCGTACCGTCGGGTCACATCCACATGATGGCGGCAGCGCAGCCGTTCATCTCTGGCGCGATCTCCAAGACGATCAACCTGCCGAATGATGCCGACGTTGACGACATCGCTGATGCCTACCAGTTGAGCTGGGAACTTGGCCTGAAGGCAAATGCGTTGTATCGCGATGGTTCGAAGCTCAGTCAGCCGCTGAACACCAAGAGCGACAGCGACACCGTCGACGAGGATGTCGATGCCGTCGAAGATGCGTTGGTCGAAGTGGCAGCGGAAGTCGCGCAGACCGCAGGCGAGATCGTCGCTGCTCCCGCAGAGCCGCAGTACATCGAACGTATTGTGGAACGCATTGTCGAGCGACCGTTGCGTCGTCGCCTGCCGGACACGCGACGCAGCCTGACGCATCACTTCAACGTCGCGGGTCACGAAGGCTATCTGACCGTTGGCTTGTACGAGAACGGCGCGCCGGGCGAGTTGTTCATCACGATGTCGAAGGAAGGATCGACGATCGGCGGCCTGATGGATTCGCTGGGCACCGCGATCAGCGTCGCGCTGCAGTACGGCGTTCCGGTCGAGAGCCTTGTCAACAAGTTTGCGCACCAACGGTTCGAGCCGATGGGAATCACCACGAACCGCGATATTCCCTTTGCCAAGAGTCTGGTGGACTACATCTTCCGATGGATGGGAATGGAGTTCATCAGTGGCTACCGCGAGGCAAACGCCCCGCAACGAGCGCCGGAAAGGACGTCCGGCGACAGCAACGCGACCACCGTCAAGGAGGACAAGACATGGTCCGGCTCCAAAGAACACGAAGCGGACACCGCTTCGGACGATCGACGGATCGATCGCGCCGAAGTCAGTGGTGCTTCGACACGCATCACGACATCGGACGATGGCGACATCCCGGCGAAGACCGGCGGCCCGACGGCACGCTTTGCCGTTCCCGCCGCCGACGCAGCGATGACCATCTCGTCCATTCAGACCGAAGAGACAACAGTGCGCGTGCACGACGGCGAGGTCGAGACGACCACCATGTCGAGTACGTTGAGTCAGGCGACGGCATCCATGCAAACCGATGCGCCGGCGTGTGACGTGTGTGGGTCAATTACCGTGCGTAATGGCACGTGCTACAAGTGCCTCAACTGTGGCAACTCGATGGGCTGCAGCTGAGTTCGGGCTCTAAGCGTCGTCGACCGGTCCTGCTCCGATGGCGGTCGGCGACTTTTGAAACCACCATCGGAGACGCGCACGGAACGGAGGCTCAGGTCGACGAGTAAACGGATGTGCTTGTGAAAGGCAGCGTCGCAAGGATCGTCTTGACGCTTGCCCGGTTTGGCGAATTCGAGACGCGCGTCAGGCACGCTCGAGCCGAACGAGACCCCCTCCGAGCGGGGAACCGGCGGTCCGGTTTCATACCTGCTCACGGGTTCAAGGACGACCCAAGGCACCTGGGGAAGCCCGCCTCCAAGCCCCGGAGGCATCCAACAACGGGCTTCTTCTCTTCCCTCCCCCCGAGACGGCTCCCACCACTGTCTCGGGGGATTTTCGTTTTGGCTGTGGGCTGTGGGCTGTGGGCTGTGGGCGGGAGTGTAGGGCGGTGGCTGTGCCCCCGCCGTGATCACCATTCGATCAGTCCAAGAACGTAGGCCAGTCGTGCCAGCCTGCCTGACGAGTCTCACGATGTCACGAACGCAGTGACAGACAACCCGGAACACGACGTCGTGCGCTTCATCCAATCAGCAGAAGTTCATTGCCGACAACCAACCCAATACTGGTAGGGTGATCACCACTCATGCGCGAACACTGAAGTTCAGTCGTGTGAAGGACATCTCAAGAAGGCAGGCGATATGTTTCTATGGAAGAAGAAGAAGAAGAAGAAGAAGGACATTGCGAGTAACGATTGGCCTTTTGCCGACTCAGAGAATGTTGCCTGTTTTACGAGCCGGCGAATACTCAAGGGTGAAGAGTGGATTCAATACGTCTTCCATGATTCAGAGGATGGTGCGTGGCAATTCCATCCGCAGAGTGGAACACCCAGTAGCGACATGGCCTTGGTCACCTTGAGACAGGTCTTTGACTTAGATGGCTCTATTGGCCAACTTGCCGATCTTCCTCTGGGATGGCGTGCATGGCGGCAATCGCCAGATGCCGCATGGATACGAGAGCCAAATACCTGAGGCCCATCATCGATGGCTGTGAACTGTGGGCTGTGAGCTGTGGGCTGCGGGCGGGGGCTGTGCCCCCGCCGTGATCACCATTCGATCAGTCCAAGAACGTAGGCCAGTCGTGCCAGCCTGCCGGACGAGTCTCATGTCATGACGACATCGAATCGAGTCTGTGGCGTTTTCACCCACAACCCGTGGCTCATGGCTCTTCGCTTTTCCCAACTCCCTCTTCCCTTCCCCAATCAGTCCCACCGGAAGACGCCCTTGCGCCACGCGTACACGTAGGCAATGACGGACGTCGCGATGAAGAAGCTGATGCGGGCGAGGAACAGGCCTGCTTCCGGGCTCTGCGGCGCGAGCTTGGTGTAGGACACCGCCCACGGATAGAGGAAGATCACTTCTACGTCGAAGACGAGAAACGTCATCGCGAGGATGTAGAAGCGAACGTTGAACCGCTTGCGGGCCGAACCGATCGGATCCATGCCGGACTCGTACGCCATCGCCTTGACCGGCGTGGGCTTGTACGGGCCGAGGAGATGTGTTGCACCGAGGTTGACGACGGCGAAGCCGATGGCCATCAGGATCAGAATCGCGATGGGCAAGTACATCGAGACGTCGGTGGCGAGCATGAACACGGCGGCAGACTCCTCATTGCCGGCAGGAATACAGGGAGGATATCCGAGCGACCAGCGACTCGCCACCGGCGACGAGCTGCCAGCGATCAGCCGTCAGCTTTCAATTGTGGCTGTCTTGTTCCCCGAATCCCGATGCCCGAATCCCTGTTCCCTTCCCCAACCCTATACTGCCCTCTTCACGCGGGGCGTAGCTCAGCTTGGTAGAGCGCCTGCTTTGGGAGCAGGAGGTCGCAGGTTCGAATCCTGTCGCCCCGACTTTGGCATCGAGTCGCGTAGCGTCGTTTCATACTGCATATGCAGGTGTTTCGGCGAATCGGGAGACGCGAAGCCGCGCACCTCGTCAGCGCACTGAATCGCACCGAAACGCCCCATTTCGCGCCCCAACTGCTGGGGAATCTGCTGGGGGTCAGAATCGGTCATTTCAACCATCATCGCATCCATCGTGCCGGTCGCCCGGTGAGGGTCCGTCTCCGGCGTCTGAATCGCCGGTACCGCGTCGATGGCCTTCGCCGCGTCATTCACGCCGAGGACGACGTAGTGCTTCTCCGTCGTCTTGTAGGACGCGTGACGCATCACCTGCTGGGCAAGTTGAGGCGGGACGCCCTGCCGGGCCATCGTGGTGCCAAGCGTCGTGCGGAGCGAATGCAGGTCGATTTCCCGACCGTCCTCGTCCGTCGTCACCACGCGCATCTTCGGCTTCGCCCGCGTGCCGGTGCCAACCATGGCGACGTTCCCGGCATCATCGCGGACAACTTCCTCGCGCGCCAATCCAGCTCGAAGAAAGTCGCGCTGACGCGTCCGATTCGTGACCGCTTCGGGGAACACTCGCGCTGCCCCGATCGCCGGACGTTCTTCCAAACGCCGGCGGAGCGCATCCGCGAGTTGAGGATGCATCGGAATCTGGTCGACCCGCTTCGCCTTGCCGTCAGTCACAGTAATGGTGCCGGCGTCGACATCGATGTCTGTCCACTTCAACCGAAGAAGGTCGCCACGACGTAGACCAGCCAGCGCAGCGCAGAGATACCACGCCTCGCGCCCGCGTTCACGTGCCACTGTGAGCAGCCGAGCCAGCTCCTCATCAGTCAGCGGGCGGCGAACCCGGCGTCGGTCGCGTGATTCGTCCCGCTTCGCCACGACCGTCAGCGGGTTGGACTTCACTCGCCCCGTTTTGACCAACCACGAGAAGAATGAAACCGCGATCGCGCGGGCAACATTCTGGGAACGCGCACTGAGTCCATCGTGCCGGAGTCGTTCCATATGCAGTTCCAGCGCGTCCGGCGTCAGATCGGTCAGGCGTTCAGCGTTCGCCGTGTCGATGAAACGTCGAAGGTGGTCGCGCTTTTGGTCGACGCTGGTCGCCGCCTGCCCCGACCGTTCGCAATGCTGAATGTACGCGTCGACATGCTCATGCAGCGGACGCCGCGATTCGATGGCGAATCGGTCTGCCTGTTCGTCGATCACGCCATCACGGCGCAATGCGGCATCGGTGACATGCTTCGCCAGGATTCGTTCTGCAGCCGCCTTGTCCGTCGTGCGGGTCGACCGTTCCCGCCGGCGTCCGGTGTGGTCGTACCATGCAGCGATCCACGGCCCGCGCCCTTTACGCTTGTAGACCGTACCGGTTCCACGTGATCGAGATTGCTTCTTTCGTGCCATAGTGCGTTCCTTCGCATGTAAATGTACCTCGTCGCACCACATCGCGCCACTTTGCACGGGTGAAGGCAGTACGCCGGTGTTGGTCGCGTCTACGTCTACGCAACCGCCATTCACGCTGCCTCCATCGGAGGTTCTGTAGACGTAGACAACTAGACGAGTCGGATTCGCTCTGAGGGCCTGCCGGGTTTTCCGGCCGCCTCGTGATCCCATACCGCCAGGCTCGCGTCGACCAACGCCTGGAGTGCTGCGCGCGCCCCTGCCTTGTCGCCACGAAACTGCCGCCGTTTCTGCATCAGATCGCGGACACATGCCATACCTGGTTCGCGGTTCTTTCCGCCCTGCGCGATCCAGTCTCTCAGTTCATACAGATGACTGAGAGGTTCATCCGCATCGAGTACTCGATAGACACGATCACATTCGTATGTGAACCAACGAACCAAACTGATCGCTCGAGCCATCGCGTCTGCTTCGATCAGAGTAATATCAGTCAATATGCGATCACTCGCAGCGTGCATCACCATATGCAACACGAGCGCGAGCCGAAGGGCGTAGCCCTCCAGCTTCGACCACGCTGCCGCTTCATCACCACATCGCTCCGCTGTTCCCATTGCATGCTCGTCGACGAACGCGACGAAGAGCCGTCGAGCCTGAGGGGCCAATGCGACCACGCAAGGGTCCATGTTGCCGTCAGGGTCGAGTTGCGGCTCGATGTCGTAGAGTCGATCAAAAAGGCGTTGAACTGCATCAATTGTCTCAGCATCTTCGTCGTGTTCGACCCACCCACTGACGCGCCTCGGCGGCATCGCGAGAAGGAACCGCGCGAGCAAGCCGCTTTCGCGTTCAGACGCCGTCACACTGCGCCGAAGCACACCCGGCTGAATACCTCCAGCAATTGACACCGCCGCTCGATCAACAAACAGCGGTTCGCTTGTCTTGCGATCAACTGTCAATGCGCCGGCGTCAAATACTTCAAGCCACCGCGAGAGATCTCCGCCTCGTCCACCTCGATAGGCATCCATGCTGCCAAACCAGCCCGACAATTCATCACGAGCAAGCAGAATGCCGCGTGGATTCGATTGAAGGAGCCGGACAAGTCCCTCTGTCGTGACATCGTCCGTCCATGTTCGACGACATACAGGCTGCTGTGGCTTATCTGGATGAGGCGACGTCTCGCCCTTCGAAATCTGCTTCTTCCATTCCGCGTGCTGAATTTCGAACGATTCGAGTTCAAGTTCATATGTCTGCTGCTGATCCTTGTGCTCCGAGATGAATCCACGCTGTCGTTCGCGAACGGGACGTAGTGCCTTCTTCATTGCAGGTGACTTTCGTGTGCCACTTTCTGCGATCACAATGGTCCACACGACTGCTGGGGCGCGCCACGATCGCTTTGCCTCGACACAGAAACCATTGCCAATTGCTGCGCTCAACGCCGACAACAGTGGCAGCGCGACGAATGACTCGTCACACCCCAATGCAGCAGAGCAGTCCATCACATATTGTCCAATCGGATTTGGCAACTCCCCAACGGGGAACGGGATGTATTGCAGCGATGGTGAGGCCTCCGGCCTCTCGATTGGTATGGCAGATTCGGCCAACTTCTCAACGACCTCGCGCACCGCATTCACATCACCACCTCCTAAGACAAGAGCGTCGGCGGCATCTCCACCCGCGGGGATTTCAGGCCACCGTTCCCAAAGCCGGACAACCCGAACTGATTTTGCTCCGGCCTGCTGCACAAGCTCTACCACATCGTTGCAGTACAGCTCGCCGGCGTCATTCCGATCAGGAATGACGACCACGTCCTTACCGTGCATTGGCGACCAATCAGATTTGCGAGCAGCATTCGATCCACCGGCCGACGTCGTCGTAACAAACCCACATGCGTTCAAAGCGTCGGCTGATTTTTCGCCCTCCGTTATGACAACGTGGTCAGCATCGATCACCTTGGGTAGGTACAGAATGGGTCGTGGTTCACGCATTCCTCCAATCGTCCAGTCGTTGCCACATCGCGACACGGGCCGTATCACCTTCTTTCCATTGCGCCTGTCCCATCGCACCGTTATGCCTTCGGGTTCGCCATCCGGGCGGACGTAGGCCCAGGTCTTCGAGTGACGCCCGAACGTGGTCTCAAGGGCAGCAATTGCCGCATCAGCGGAATGGAACAGGCGAGAACTCACAGAGCCCGCTGGAGAACCCGTATTGGAGACGGATACAGGCGATCGTTTGAATGATGCCTTCGAAGCCGCTTCATGTAGATCGCGCATTTCGAGCCCGATCGCATTGACAACACTCTCCACCGTGCATCCTGCATGACAATGCAATAGCACTCGACCGTCAGTGCCTTGCCCGACCGAAAGCGATGGGTCGTTGTCTTCGTGGGCGGGACAGCGACATGTCCAGCCGTCGCCTGAACGCTTCGGCGCAGATCCGTGTTTGCGCAGCTGGTGCAGTATTCGATCGATGGGTGTCATCGTCGACCCCCCTTCGATTGCTGCGCGAGGTACTCGCGCAATGCATCGATGGAGTAGACAACCGTTCGACCGATACGAGCGTGTGGAATCTCACCACTCTTCGTCTTCGACCAAAGCAGCCGTTCGCCGATCCCAAGCGCCTTGGCAGCCTCGGCCGGCCGCAACGCGAGTCGCCCGGACGCGTCAAACAACCCCTTAGGGAAGTCAACTTGATTCGAAAGTTGCTTATCCATCGCCACCCCCTCTTCGGCGGGCGTCAATGGCATTCAACTCGTGACGAATAAGGGCGACTGCCCTGCGATCATAGAGCCGCAGTCGGCCAGCGGACGCTGACGGCACGATGTGCGCTCTGGTACGTAGAACGTACAGCACACGATGTAGTGGAACGTTGAGATCATCGGCCAGGACACCAGGTGTCCGAAGCCTCGCCGGTCGAGTCGTAGCCATACAAACGGCCTCCATTCTGGTCAGGACCGAATTGGTCCCTCTAGAAGGAGGCTCTTGTTCGCACGAACGCGCCAGAATCCGCTGTTGGGATGCTATCAAGCGCGATTTGGCATTCGCAGCTGTTCGCGAATGTGCACTACTCCACATACACCGCCGACAACGTCAGGATGAGTTGATGAACGTCCTCATCGCCGGCGGTTCGATCGTGGATCATTTCGATTCGAGATGGCGACCACGCACCGACGTGTGTTCGGAGCGATTCCAGAACTCGACCTGTATCCTGCGGCGAGACACCCGTGATGACCACTCGGCATAACCGGCGGAAGATCAATGCTCCGCCTGATTCGCCAACCTCTTCGTCGTCGGGTTCCGAAACTTCCTGCAGTCGATTAGATGGGATGCCGGCGGCCGCAAGTGCACGACCAAGCTCCGCAATCAGGTCATCTTTTGGTGGCGGCTGTAAGGCCACGCGCGAGTCTGCAGCACGAAGCGTGTTGATTGACTTCGCCTGATTCGACGTTGCGACCAGCGAAGCGCGTGCATTGTCGTGCGCTTTATGAGCTTGCGTGTAGCCGCGAAACCAGAGCGCGCATACACACATGCATGTCGCGCCAATGGTTCCGAGCGTCAGGACAGATGATCGGGCCATCACATGTCTCCAGAATCGAATGCGATGCTCGGTTGCACGGTGATCCGCACGCCGTCCTTGACGGTGCGCAGGCCGGGACTTGGCACATCGAACTGAACACTAAGTTCGTCTTCACTTGATGCAAGCGCCGCCCGAAACGCAGCCGCATCATCGTGCTCCGGCACAATCGCCTCAATCGATGCACCCTGATTCGTCACAATGACGTGATTCGTCAGTGCATGGAGGTCGCCCGGCCACTTTGCGAGCAAGCTAGTGAGGATCGGCGTGACATCCGATGCATTAGCGTCACGCGCTTCGGCATTTGCAGCTCGCTGCAGCGCTCGAAGTTCCGCGAGCATTTGAATCGGTCGAGATTGTCGGCTGTTCGCCGGCCCAAGCGTCTCCCGGTAGATGTCAGACACGGTGAGCCGTAATTCTGCTATTGCTGCATTGAGGCCATTGGCACGGCGCTGCATGCCGAGGCACGCGAGGACCGTGCACCCAATCATGATGACGGCCGCAAGACCGACGGCACGTCGACGAGCAAGTTGAATGGACGCCGGTTCATGTCGATCACGGAGTAGGTTGATACGTGCGAGATCTGGTTCGCTCATTGGCATCGACGTCTCGAAGTCAGGGCCATGTGATGGACGAAGTTGCACGAAACTCGATGCGATCGCATCAATCCGATCGTGCGGCATTCCAACGGCCAACCATGTCGAATCACCCGTTCGCACAAAGTCGAGCTGTATCTCGTCCAGCGATGCCGGCAGGAACGGCTCAGCGAGGTATGCAAGGTGTTCACGCGAAGCTCGCAATCGTCGCGGGAGTGACGAGGCGTCAATCTCAGCCCAATAGAACGCGCTTGCGGGGAGCATGAGGATGTCACTCGCTGCCACCATCACGATGCTCCACCCTGCACGTTCAGGACGTCCTTCAATTCAGAGATGATGCCGTCGGTTGGCTGGGCCAATGTGAGAACACTCTCATCATTGCCGCGCGCGAGGAGCACCTCGCGCTCAGTGACCGACGTGACCTCAAACTGCTGGACGGTGTGCCCGACGGCGATCTCGAGAATCGTGTCACTGGATCGATCGAACACAATTGCAGTGTGACCATGTTCGGTTGAACGGATGGCGAGCAGATCAAGCTGCAACGGTACCCGCCGCGGCTGTTCGATCGACTGTTCTTCCACCGCAACAACAGGCACCGGTGGCGGATTCCACAGGCGAACATCAAACACCGATTGGTCGAGCGGTTGCGGCACTCGTGCCAGGCCATCGACGGGCGGCACATCGGCATCATCCATCTCAATCCTTGTCGATTGGAGATCAAGTGGCCGGTATGCCCACAGTGCCAGCGCTGCGCATGCCACGACGCCGAAGACTGCGATGCCCGCCTGAGTTCGCCTCCAAGTTGACAGTGGATTACTCATGAATGGGAATCCTCTGTATGCAGGTCCATGATCGGCCGCGCTGGGCGCGATAGACGAGCCACCACGAACGATGAACCACACCTGCGCGAATGTCGACGCGAAACGCCCATGTGTCACTGCCAGCAACGAGTTGCGGGAGACGGCGCTGAGTGTTCTGGTTGCTCGAGTTTGGCATTGCCGGAACAGCTGGAACTTCGCCGGCCGACCGCGCTGCATGGATGAGATCCTCGCCACCGCGTCCGCTCAGGAGCAGTACGCGTTCCACCAACGGCATAGGTGCCGTGCTGACATTGATCGCACCGGGATCACGCAACGCACCGTTGTGCGTCGCGACATGTGCACCGATGGCGGCTTCATTTGCCGTGTTTTCCGCTTGCGGGAACACGACAACGGTCGGCATCGCCATGTGCACCATGTCGAGACCTACCTGCGCATCATCCGTGAACTCGATATCGCGTACGGCTTCCAGCACATGTTCCGGAATCATGTTCTGTAATGGTCCCGGTTGCTGCGCGAGCGTGACTCCCGGCACGCCGCGCTGGTCCCACGCTCGAATCTGAATCTCAGATGGTCGGCCATTATCGATCCACGTGTCATGCATGACCTCGACGGTTGGAATCAGGGAACTCGGCGGCAATACGACGGATGCGCCATCAGTTCGCAGCCAGTGGACAATTGGATCGTGGGCAGCGATCAACAGGTCGTCGGCGAAGCGCGTGTGTTCATCAACCAGAACGCGCAGCTTCAAGCTTGTGGACAGTGACGCCACACTGGATGCAAGAGGCATGATGAGCATGAGGATGCCGAGCACCACGAGAAGCGCCTGGCCGCGATGTCGAGATGAATGGCCTCGCATCACCATGGAATCAATTCGATCCATTCGATGGGCTCAACATCATTCAGTTCGAGGACGATTCGGATCGCGGACTCCGAATCATTGGCAAAGTCACATTGAAATGAACGCACTTCGGTTGCGAGCGTGATCGGATCTCCATGGCCTTCAAACTCGTCCACAACGACACTGCGCTGATTGAAGTCGTGTCGGTATGACCGCTCGATCGTTTGTCCAGTCTTTGGCGATCGAGTGCGAATGAGCAATGTAGAGCCGCGGCATTCGACCTTTGGAACGGTGCGTGGCAACACATCACCGGCAAGCAAGCCTTCGCGTATTGACCGCTGCAAGTCGTCGACACTCTGTACGCCATGTTGTGCATCAGAGACTGCGATTTGCGTCCGGCCGACCGTTCGAATCCACGTGCCGGCTGCGCCGATGATGGCCGTCAGTAAGCCGATGGACACGAGAATCTCAATGAGCGTCATGCCGCGCTGGTTCATTGCATCACCTCGGATTCAGGCTTCGGAATCCAGCGAAATGATGACTCGTCTCCAAGTTCGATCCGAATCCACGTGCCGGATGATGGCTCACCGGAGTCGACGGTCGCGATCAGAACGACTGCGACGGAACCGTCATCGCAATCGACTGAGAGTTCCATGGGCGTTTCTGTCGGCAAGCCGGCTGTAGATTCATGACATAGCGCAGCTGCATCGTCGGCAATTATCGAAAGTTCACCGGTGCCTGGAATGACTCGTATGGATTCAAGTGATTGAAACGCACCGCGCAAGGTAGATGTGCACGCTGCCGCGACGATGCTCAGTAACACAAGTGCGGCGAGCACTTCGACGAGCGTCATGCCTTGGTACCGGTTCACGTTCATGGCCGGCGCTCCACACGACCGGTAGATCCGCAGATCCGAACCGTTGTCTCGACGTCGCCCTCAAGGGCGAAGACGTAGTCCGTTGAACGCCCTGATCGATCGATTCGGATGGGCGTACATTCGTCGTTGGGCCGGAGGTCGAACGTCATTCCTTCCGGTATCTCGACTGTCCTGGCGATCAACCCGCGCGACGACTTCGCCACGAGACGATGGCTTGACTCTTCGTACACAATGAAGATCGGGCAATCCATGCGCGCATGCAATCGGGCGGTATTGTCGAGTTGCGCGATCCGTTCGATCGTCAGTGACACAGACGAGCTTGACGCTGCGCGGAGCATCGTGCCTGCGACCGCCGCGGTTGTCATGCCGATGATGACGGTGACCGCGAGTAACTCAATGAGCGTGAACGATCGGCGCATCACGATCCTCGCAGGTTTGTCGACGTGATGTCTGCGTTCTCGCCATCACCGCCGGGTTGGCCATCGGCGCCGAAGCTGATCAGTTCAAACGGATGACCATCCGGTCCCGGCGTCAGATATTGAAACTCACGTCCCCACGGATCGAGGATCTTGTCCTGACTGAGGTAGTACGTCGCAGCAGGCGTTGCGTGGCCATCTGTAAGGGCGCGAATGCCGATGTCATTCGTCGGAAACAGATCATGTTCAACCTTGTAGAGTTCAAGGTGATTCACGACCGTGCCAAGGCTGGTCTTGGCGAGCTCATGCTTCGCCGCACCGAACTTGCTCGAAAACCCGATGACAAGTGTGGCCGAGATCAGCCCGAGGATGACCAGGACGGCAAGGATCTCGACCAACGTCAGTCCACGTCGATTCATCACACAATCTCCTGCATTCGAAGCAGTGGTAACACCGCCGCCATCACCACGACGCCCACGCCGCTTGCGAGCACGAGGATCGTCGCTGGCTCCAGCACCGAAGCGAGTCGTTCAATCGATCGCTGCGCGCTTCGTTCGTACCGCTGTCCAAGGCGATCGAGGAGCTCAGGCAGTTCACCACTTGCCTCACCGACGGAGATGAGCTGTCGATACTCCGCATCAAACCAACGATCGGCGGCAAACACTTCGTCAACAGCGATGCCGGCCTGAAGATCGTCACATGCCGATGTCAGCGCGGTGCGAAGTGGCGCGCACGCCGTTGTTGGCGCGAGGATTCGCAGTGCATCCACCATGGTGATGCCGGAACGAAGTAGCTCTGACATCTGCATGGAGAATCGCGCGACTGCGAGTCGGCGCATCAAGCGCGGTCGCGGCACCTGAATCGATACACCGAGACGTACCGACATCAGTCGAATGATTGGAATGGTGGCGAATACAAGCCCCGTGAGCATGACGCCGACCCACCAGAATGATGCAAGCCCCTGGCCGAGTGACATCACAATCTGCGTGAGTCCCGGCACCGGAACGTCGGCATCAATGAGAAGGCCGGCAAGTTCGGGAAGCGTCCGCAGGCTCATGAACACCATGACGCCGATCGCGACGACGGTGATCACCGCGGGATACATCAATGTTCCAATCAACTTGGCGTACAGCGCGCTCGATCGAGCCTGCTGCGTTGCGAGGCGAGCAAGGACACGATCAAGATGGCCTCCTTGCTGGCCCGCGGCGATCATCGCGACTTCAGTCGGTTCGAACCAATCATCATGGCGCGCCATCGATTCTGACAACGACTGGCCGCCGCGCAGTTCCTCTCGCAACGTCTCAAGCATTCGCCGGTATGAGCGCGCACTGTGATCATTCGCATCGGCAAGCGTCTCGATCGCCTGGAGCAAAGGAACGCCGCTCGACAGGAGTGTCGATAGCCCATCAAAGAAGTCAGCTCGTACCTGATGCCGGCGGCGGCGATGGTGTTGAGCGATGAACTTGTGAAGTTCATCCACATACGAGTTGGCGTACTTCGATGACCGTTGTGATTTCGCACGAACTTCGCGAAGCCTGACGATCTGCAGACCGGCGCGGCGGAGTTGTGTTCGCGCTTCGGATGATGATGATGCGGTCAACTGGCCGTCACGCTGTGTACGACTCTTACTTTCAACGGCGACGTACTGCCAGACTGTCATGATTCCAGTCCTTCAACAACGCGCTGCAGTTCGAGTCGTGTTGTCTCTCTTCGCTCGACTCGAATGGCACCTTCTTCACCAAGCGTGCGCATGCCGGCTGATCGGGCGGCATCGCGGATCTGGCTGACTGGGACACCGTCCACGATGAGTTGCCTGATCTGCTCATCAACGGAAAGCAGTTCGAAGAGTCCAATGCGTCCCTGGTATCCAGTCTCGAAGCAAGCTGCGCATCCAATGCCATCGCATGCAGCGTGTGTTCGGCGTACAAGTCGCTGCGCCATTGCAGCGACAAGCGATGAACCGACGAGATACGGCTCGACCCCGAGATCGACCAATCTCGTGATCGCACTCGCTGAGTCATTCGTATGGAGCGTCGACAGGACGAGGTGGCCAGTGAGACTTGCTTGAATTGCCGTGCGCGCTGTCTCAGCGTCGCGGATTTCGCCGACCATCACGACATCAGGATCCTGGCGGAGAATGTGGCGCAGCCCCGTCGCGAACGTCACGCCTTTCTTGTCATTGACCTGCGACTGACTGACGGCGAGGCCGAACGATGACAGGTCGTACTCGATCGGATCTTCAATCGTGAGCACGTTGAGCGAATCTGAACCGACGCGCCGAAGCGTCGCATACAGCGTTGTCGTCTTGCCCGAGCCGGTTGGGCCGGTCAATAGAATCATGCCGTGACTGCGCTGCGCGTGTTCAAGGAACCGTTCGGCGGTATCGGCCGGCATCCCAAGGTCATCGAACGTCGCCAGTTGCGATGTATTGTCGAGGAGCCGAATCACGCAGCGCTCGCCGAACTTCGTGGGAATCGTGCTGATGCGGAGGTCGATCGCGCGGCCGCTCGGTGCATCGCTGACGTCGACCGGGCGGCCAATCGTGACCGTCGCGCGACCGTCCTGCGGGATGCGGCGTTCGGCGATATCCATCTTGCCCATCACTTTGATGCGGCTGGTGACCGGCAGCGCAAGTCGATCAGGAATCTCACGCACCGTACGCAGGACGCCGTCGAGGCGATACCGAACGAGGGTGCGACTTTCGAGCGGTTGCACGTGGACATCGCTCGCACGCTGACGCAGAGCATCGAACAGGACAGCATCGACAAGCCGAATCACCGGGCCCTTGCCAGAGGTTGTGAGCAGATCTCGGTCAGCATCGCGAATCAGATCGTCAATCGAGTCGCCATCGTGATCTTGAGGTGCCACACTATCGATGTCAGGTGAGCTGATGTCCTTATACGCCAGGTCAATTCGCGCGGCGAGGCGCTCAGCATCGATGACGATCGCTTCAATATCAGCACCCAAGCGCACGCCGACATTGAAGGGAACGCATTTCGGCGTGTCGTGGGCAATGTGCAGCACTTCAACGTTATCAGTAGTGCCCGCCGACAGCACGAGATGCTCGCGCGCAAAGTCGCGCGAGATCGACTCCAGAAACCGATCGCTCGGTGCATGATCAGCTGCGAGCTTGCGCGATTCGTCGGTCTGGCTGGTGATCGATGGCATAGCGCACGTGCTCTGGACTACTTGATGATTCTCGGCGTGACTTCCGGCCATCCCGACTCGATGCCCATCTCAAGTCGCTCAGGTTCACTTGCATAGAGAAGGTCTTCAAAGTTGTCATGCCGCATGATGTTGCAGCGAATGAAGATCACGAACCGTGTTCGGCTCTTGGACTTTGAACGGTTTTTGAACAGCTCGCCAAGGAGCGGGATGCCGCCGAGTATCGGCACCTGTGAGATCGCTTCGCCGGCATTCTCAACGGTGAGTCCGCCGACAACGAGTGTGTATCCATCCGGAATTGTCACCGCGCTTTGCAACGTGTTCTGCTGCCGCGGCGGCGGAAGTGACGGATCAGACGATTCGCCGGTGAATGTGCTCACCGCGACTGAGTAATCGAGGATGAGATGATCAGCTTCGGAGATCTGCGGTGTGACCGTGACCGTTGTCCCGGCATCTTGCGTTCCACCAAATGAAGTCGTCGCGACGGTGTCCGAAGCATTGGTGGATAGAAACGGTTCCTGCTGAACCGAATTGAGCACTGCTTCTTCGTTGTTGTTGACGAGGAGCTTCGGGAGGTTGACGGCTCGACCGCTATTGATCGTCTCCAGCGCCCGAATAATGACGCTGAAATCACCGGGATTCAGGATTACGCCATTGAACCCAGCACCGCCTGCAGGAACTGTGGTTGTGTCGACATCACTTCCGAGACCAAAAAGCGATGCAAGATCGATAAGCGTGCCGCCGCTCATCTCAATCTTGTTGAGTTCCACGCCAAGGTCGAATGTGTCGCCTTCTGTCAGACTCGCAACGGTGACTTCAACCATGACCTGTGGCTGCCGGATATCGATCTGTTCAATGAGCGTTTCGATCTGATCCAACACGGTCGCATCACCGATGGCGATGATTCGATTCGTGCCCTCGTCGGCGGTTAATGTGACGCGGTCATTGCCACTCACACGCTGGCCCGACGGCTGAATTTCGATCTCGCCTCCCGGCACGCCGACTTGCGACGTCGAGTCAGCCAGTGAACCTGTTGCAGTACCTTGCAACGGCGTCGTTTGAATATCGCGCGCCGTGCGTCGCCCGGTTGTCCCGTTGCCATCATCTGCGATTCCGGCAAGAACGAGCTGGTCAAGCACATCCATCACATCCACAACACTGCGATTGCGAATGACAAACGTTCGAATAGGTCGCCGCTCTTCCTCGGGGACGCTATTCAGTCGATCGAGCACCGATTGGATCTGTGCATGCTCGCTGGTCGTTGCAGTGACTGTGAGTGTGAATGTCAGTTCATCACGCACAAGGCGCCAGCGGTTGCCGGAACCACCCGGCGCATCCCGATCGACCGTTTGTTCCAGCAATTCAACGATCGAATCAAGCGCAAATGATGGCACCGTATACGTCTCAATGAGCACCGCTTCCTGCTGATCGAAGCGCTCGATCAACTCAAGCCAAGCGGGCTCTTCATGAATCGGACACACGAGAACGATGCTGCGATCGTCGGGAGTCGCGGTGAGCTTGCCCTGGAGATCGCCGCGCATCATGGAGCCGCGTGCGGTCATTGTCGCCGTCACCGTCGCGGCAAGCTGCGTTGCCTTGAGGTTTCGCACAGCGATGACGCGGGTAATCGGCTCATGCTCTGATCGATCAATCGATTCGAGGTATTGAAGCGCGGTTTCAAGTCGCGGTGTCAGATCACTGATGATGATCGGACCATTCTCACCGAGTGACTGCACTGAGCTGCCGCTCTTGGACAGCAGCGGCGTGATCTGCTCCGTTGCTTCGCTTGCGCTCAAGTGCTGCAATTGAACAGCTCGAGACTGGAATCCAGCCGGTCGCTGTTCCGGTGGTGCCCACAACACTTCTGAGAGCGCAGTCGCTTCTGATGTGCGGACAATGCTCAACGTCTGCTCGCCCGGCATTCGGATCGACGTCAGGTTGCGAGAGGCCAGGAGACGATTCGTAAGCGTCCACAACTCATCGTTGCTGATGCCATCGCCCAGCCGCAGCGTGAGCTTGGCTCGCAAGGCGCTCGGGTCGTACTCGATATTGAGATCAAGAAGCTCAGCGCAAAGATCCACGAGGCGAATAAGCTCGATCTCGCCTTGGAGCTGAAGCCGATCATCCTGCGGCGAGGCAGTGCGGCCTTCAGCAATTGGCGTCATGAGAACCATGACAATCAACAACGCAGTCCAATGCACCGCAACAAGGGTTCTGCGAGGTGCCGCTTTGTATCGCGTTGTCTGCATCGTGGCTCCGATCAGTTACCGCGTGGCTTCGAGCTTCACCATCTGTTCGCGCGCCCATAGACGCCACTCGGCTGAATCTCCTTCGAGCGCAATCATCTCAAGATGATCCTCAGTCATGGAGTCGACTCGCCGGTGTCGAACCTGTGCACGACACAGGGCCTGAATCGTGGGTATGTGTTCTGTGTAGACTTCCAGGCCAGCCTTGTAGGTCAGGATCGCTTCATCAATCCGGCCCGCACGTTCAAGCGTGAGCGCGAGATTCATTCGTGGATCAGGATGACCGGGCATGAGTTTCCGCGCCCATTCAAACTCATGTGCGGCTTCATAGAGACGATCCTGTTGAAGGTAGAGCACGCCGAGATTGTTGTGGGCAGGACCGTGAAAGAGATCGGCTTCAAGCGCTTCCTGGAGCAAGACCTCAGCCTCGTGTGCATCCGAAACCATTAACTCATTCGCTGCAGCGGTCAGCTTGATCGCAGCATCTGTGTCTCGGTCTGCAGATTGCCCCAGTGTTCCAGACCTTGATTGGGCCGATTTGCAGCCCGCATTAAGCACGGCGACAAGCACCAATACCAAAGCCGCACCGAACTTCCGGCAACCAAAGAGACTCAACCGACGGGATGCCGACGGATTAGTCATCGAATTGCTCAAAGAGTGCATTCATCACCGTGAGACTTGAGGAAAGACGCTGGCCGGCAGCAACAACGGCCGCATCATCGCGGATTGCATCCAGCATTGCTGTCACCGCAGCATCGACCGCTAATCCTCGACGGAGAGACCTCGCCTCAATGCGCAATGCACGGGATACTTCTCGCCACTCGTCGTCGGTCTGTGACACGACCCGAAAGGCATCTGGAACATCATGTACCGCTGCAATTCGCCAGGACTCAAGATCAACAAGCACTTGCGGCCCAACATGCCCCAGAACCGTGTCGTAGAGCAGGCACCGCGCCGTAATGAATGCTGACTCCGCATCATCGACTGCCTGTTCGGCCGCTGTTACCGCAGTCGCCAACTGCTGATTGCCTGGATCGGCGCTCAAGGCTGCTTGCGCATCCGCCAATGCTGCTGCAGCATTCACGATCACTGCTTCCTTCGCATCCATGTCAGCGACGAGCACTGTTTCAGTTTCAATACCCTGCAGCATCGTCGTTGCGTCTGACTGAGACACGTCACACGCCAAAAGCGAAGCAGGTGACAATCCAATTGACTCTGCGACTTCCGCCGCTGAGGCGGCAAACGAATGTTGACACCACATCAATGCAAGTGCGCTTGCGAGGACCTGAAACGTGTTCGTTCGTGCATTGTTCATGCGCCATACTCCATGTTGGCAACTGCGTGTGCGTTGCGCATGCCCCGGCGGCATGGTGTAACAAAGTGTAACGTCGTTTCCCAAATCGCCCAGCTTTTTTCTTGACGCGCATCACACTTTGCGCGCACACTCCCCTGAACTCTTTCATTCTGCGGGGTGCAGATCGATGAACAGTTAGGATCATGAACTCACGCCGCAACGCACTTCCGTGCGAGCGGCGTTTCTCTATTGACGACTCTGTTGGCCGAACGGGCAGCGAACAGTTTGCGCGGCACGTGCGCGCACGCTTCATTCTGGACACACGACATGACACGACGACGCAATTCGAGCATTTCCAGTTCCATGCTTCTGACCGCATTGGCTATTGCCTCATGTGTGATTGTGCAACCCGGTTTTGGGCAGGCGGCCGGTTCAGAGGGATTGCCGGACATCGTGCCAGGTGGAACCCCTCCCGGCTCTGACATCTGCGTTTGCTCGTGCCCACAAACCAACCTCACGCCAGTGCAAAAGTACTGGTGCGAGAGCCCCTGTGCGGGGATCGTCGCCTATGACCTCGAGAATGGTGACATGGATGGATTGCCTCCATATGAGGACGGCCCGGACATCGCGCAGTACTTCCTGGATGACTGCAACCTCAATTGCATACCTGATTGCGCATCCGCATATCACGATTACATGCTCAAGGCATGCGAGTGCTACTCGGGCGAGGTACAGTGCGATCGAGATGATGACGGAGACATCGACTGCAGTGACCTGGATGCTTTTCTCAGTGGGTATCTCGCGATGGCTGACGGCCTAGATTGTTTCTCTCGTGAGGCAGTTCTTGGCCTGGCATGTTGTTTCGTCAGTAATGCCTCACAGGGCAATTGCTCGGACGGACCTGCAACCCTCCTGCTCTCGTGCACAGGCACAGGCCCGGACTCAATCATCCCATGTATCAACTCGATTCTTGCTGATTTCCGCACATCCAATCCGAGCCAGCAAGAGATTGACGCCCTCAAGGATCTCACATCAGAAGAAGAAAACGACATCCTGAATTGCATGGGATGCTGCTGCGAAACAGGTGGCGTCGGTACCGGCTCATTCTACAGCTGCGATGGCAGCATTGATTGCGATCCAAATGGGGATGGCGACACTGATTGCGCAGACCTTTTTCTGTTGGCGGAAATGACGCGACAGAACTGCCGTGGTGGAGAAGAACTCTACAACAAGGATGACGTACTCAGCATCGTCTGTGAGCTCATCAACTCGTGTGTTTGTGGCGGCAGCTCAGACCCCACACCGACCACAGAAGAACAAGAGCTCGCTCAAGACCTCATCAATTGCGCTGAAGCACTTCTCTGCAGCCAGTTGACCGACACTGATCGAGATAACCTTGATTCATGCATTGTCAAAGCAGAGTGCCAGGCCGATGCGTGCTGCAACGCCAACGATGTATACACATGTGTCAACGAAGAAGAGTGCGATCTAAACTGTGATGAGGAGATCGATTGCGAGGATCTCAAGGAATACATCGCACGCTCCGCAGATGTTTGCAATGGCGGCGTTGACTACGACCAGACGACTGATCGCGCAGAGCTACTTGAACTCGTCGAGACATTTCTGGAGGGGTGTGACGCATGCGAAGATCTGCTGTATTGCCTCAATGACACGACCACTGGCATCTTCAGCTCGTCGCCGCTCACGTCAACTGAGCTTGACGATCTCGCTGAGAACCTGAGTTGCGACATCTGCGACCCCAAGTCGTCAGACGGTACCGAGGACCATCCTGGCGAAACATGCCCAACTCCCGAGAAACCATCTCCAGAAAAAGACACCGTGGAACTGGGGCTTCTCCAAGGCTTGCTGCGCCACGTCGATGTTGCAGTCGTCGCACCAGGCATGGACTTCGTCGTCGAGACACAGATTACATCCAGCCCCGAATTCGATCCGATTTGTTCGGCTGGCGAAGCCAGTAGTATCGATACACACGAGTATGTCGAAATCGAAGGCACTGGCTCTAATAAAACGCTAGTGATCAAAGGCAATGCGAGCGGCGAGATTCGCGTCCCAATTGGGGATGGCGGTGCGCCATTAACATACCCTTCCGCCGGAGACGTGATTATTGAGGAGAAGATCCCTGGTCCGAATACTCAATTCATCCAGAAGACATCAGTCGTCAATTCAGAAGGCAAGTACATGCCAGTGTGGCGTCGCGTCGAGCCGGGCGGTTGGTACAAGGACTTCTACCGATCGCTCGAATCCAATGAGTACGATGAAAACGATCCAAACGCCTCTGATAACTACCACAAGCCTGATTTTGATCTCGTCGGATTGGCCTATCAAAAGAAGGATGTCTATGGCAATGGCCAAGAGTATGAATATGGATGGTTTAGCCTGGACTACCCTGTAGACGCATATTCTACCGGCACATATCGCCTGTCACAGATCAACCTCGTCGCAACATCCAGCGATGGCGCAGGGACGACAACCAATGTAGGCCGTGTGCATTTTCATTACTACATGCAAGGCTCGATTCATGTTGAATCGGCGCTCTGGGGTCGCCTGCGCGCCATCCATGTCTATCGAGATGACATGATCATCCACAAGACCACGTATACATACGCAGGGAAAGTCCTCATTCAGGGAGGCTCGGGATCGCTTGAACAACTCTACTCGACAGACGTTGGCAATGCTGGTGATCTTATCCAGATCGTACGCCAGGACAGGCTTGACCCTGTCGTAGGAGAAACAACTCCAACTTGGCGTTCACGCGTAACGCAATTCCTATCTCGACTGGAACTTCGACGCGGATCAGCGAAATTACGGCCGAAGAGGACCCGGGCGTGTGGGGCGACCAGGTTGTTTGGGTCTGGGATGGCGAAATGCACGGTCACAACGTCGCAACGGGCGACTCATTTACCATGCAACTTCCGTCAACAGGTATCGGCACGCCCTTCGCTTTCTCGCCCACTGTTTACGAGAACCACGTGGCTTGGGTTCAACATCAGCCAGGGTTGGATGGGTTGCATCACGACGTCTTCCTAATGGAACTACCAACCAGCATCCAATGCGATTTTGACGGTGATGGACTGTGTAACGGAACGGATATCGACAGCATGTTTGCCCAAGGCCCTATTGCTGACATGATCGAAGTCGTGTCGGGGATGAATGATCAGTTCGATCTCGATGCGGACGGTGATATTGATCTCGACGACAGAGATCAGTGGCTTGCGTTGGCGGCATCCGAGAACGGTTTGAGTTCACCTTACCGATTGGGCGATGCCAACCTGGACGGGTTTGTCGAAGTCGCTGATTTCAATGTGTGGAACAGTAACCGGTTTCAATTCGAGCTGAGTTGGACTCGAGGGAACTTCAATGGCGACGAGGTCGTTGACGTTTCTGACTTCAACGACTGGAACAGCACCCGGTTCACCAGTTCGGATGCTGCCGTGCCCGAACCACATGGCTTCTCTCTAGCGGTGACCACATTCCTGATTGGATTCTTTTGGCGACGACAAAGCCGATACAGAGCTTGAACAACTCCCACAATTGCGTGGTCTGTTTG
>JBCCFX010000020.1:0-29230 GCA_039029515.1 Planctomycetota bacterium | reverse complement strand
TGTGATGTGGGCTGTGGGCTGTGGGCTGTGGGCTGTGGGCTGTGGGCTGTGGGCTGTGGGCTGTGGGCTGTGGGCTGTGGGCTGAGAGATCGTATCTCCACTCTCTACTCTCAACTCTCAACTCTCTACTCTCAACTTCCCACGTTCAATCCAACCACCTCGCCAACCTGGCGAATCAGCGCCCACGCATCGTCGTCCGTTCGACCTTCGGCGATGAGGCGAACGATCGGTTCGGTGTTGCTCGGACGAAGATGCACCCATCCGTTGGCGAAGTCGATGCGCACACCGTCGGCATCATCTATGCGCTCGTGCGCAAACGCTTCGCGTGCGCGGTCCATCATCGGATCCACCGCATCACGCCCACCGAAGGATGCGAGATCGAATTTCGTCTTCACCATCGCGTAGCGCGGCATTTCATTGACAATCGCGCTGAGCGGACGCTGCTCACTCGCCATCAATCCAAGCACGAGCGCCATTGCCGAAAGACTATCTCGCACCCAGCACACCGAAGGCTCGATCACGCCGCCGTTGCCTTCACCACCAAGGATCGAGTTGTGCGGCTTCATCGCCGCGACCACATTCGCTTCGCCGACTGCAGTACGAAGAACTGCGCTGCCGGGATACTGTGCTGCGATGTCGTCGATCATCCGGCTCGTGGAGAGGTTGGCCGCAATGGTCCCCGCGCCGCGGGTGTCGAACATGCGCTTGGCGCACAGCGCGAGGGTGTATTCCTCACCGATGTACCGGCCGGTCTCATCGATCACGGCACAGCGATCCGCATCCGGATCCTGTGCGAACCCAACCGTTGCGCCATGGTCTGCCACGGCACGAGCGAGGTCAGTGAGGTTCTCTTCCGTCGGTTCGGGCGTGTGCGCGAAGTTGCCGGTCGGTTCGCCGTTGAGATGAATCACCTCGCAGCCAAATTCTTCGAGCAGCAGCTTGCCGGCGACACAGCCCGCGCCGTTCACCGAGTCCAGCACAACGCGCATGCGTCGAGCGCGGATCGGGGCGGCGTCAATCGTGGCGAGCACGCGACCGACGTGCGTGACGTGCGTGGTTTCGTCGGTTCGTAGCGTGCCGAGGTCGTGAACGTCGGCGTAGTCGATGTCCTTGCGCCGGAATCGATCGATGATCTGGTGCGCTTCATCCGCCGGCGGCGCGTTGCCATCAGCATTGAGACACTTCAAGCCGTTCCACATGATCGGGTTGTGTGATGCGGTCAGGACGATGCCACCATCAGCGCTGTGCTGATCGATCATGACCGCGACGGAAGGCGTGGTGACGATGCCGAGCCGAACGACATCGCAGCCGACGCTGCGCAGGCCCGCGATCGCGGCATCAGCGAGCATCCCGCCGGACAGACGACTGTCGCGGCCGACGATCATCCGCGGCCGTGTGTGGCCGGTCGTGGCTTTGAGATGCGATCCGAATGCGGCGGCGAATTCCGCGGCCACCGTCGGCGTCATCGTGCGGCCAACGATGCCTCGCGCGCCGGATACAGAAAGCATGAGAGGTGCATCAGTCATGGTCGTGCTCATATCCGTGAGGATAGCAGTCCGGCGGGCGCGGGCAACGGGCGAGCCGTCACCGCTTCGCAATCCAACGGCATCAGGACGATCGGTATAGTGACGGCATGTTTGAAGTCTCCACGATTCGGGAATTCGCCGCGGCTCACGCGATCACGATGAAAGGCCTTCGAGAGCCGGTGCATGGCCACAACTGGCGGGTGACGGTGACCGTCGCCGGCCCGGTGCTGGATTCGGACGGTCTGCTCGTCGACTTCCATGATCTCGAGCGTCGTCTGGAGAATGTCATCAGGCCATTTCACAACCAGAACCTGAACGACGTCGAACCGTTCGATGAGATCAACCCCACCGCCGAACACGTGGCGAAGTACATCGCCGAAACGCTGTTCCGAACGATGCCCGCACCGGTCGATTCACTGACCGCAGCCGTCACCGAAGCGCCGGGCTGTGAAGCGCGGTATCGGGTGGTGAAGAGAAGCGACAAGTGACAAGGGAAGAGGGAAAAGGGAAAAGGGAAGAGGGAAAGGGAGCCCTTGAGTTCAGCTCCGCTCACGCCGAGCTCGAATTGCCCGTATGAGGCCGTTCAGGATTCTTCCGCATTCATCTGACTTTTCGATTGCCATCTTCCAGCGTCCTTCAAACTTCAGACGGCATGCAAGCTCAGCCTGGGTCGAGACCTCGTGCGCTGATCCACGAGCAATGATGAGGAATCGCGTGTAGTCGGCAGATTCGCCGCGACCCCATCCTTCAGCAATGTTTGATGGAACACTGACTGCGGCGCGACGGAGTTGGCTACAGAGGCCATATTGCTCATGCCGAGGTAGCGACTTGGATTGCGCGTAGACGAACTCGGCAAGTTCCATACCACGTTGCCAGGCAATCAGATCCCGAAACGAACGTACATCACCCATGAGCGTTGCTCCATTGGATGATGCGAAGCCAGCACACACACATTCAAATCGGTACGACTCGGACACAAGCAGAAGCTTCGAGTTTTCGACGGGTCGTCAAGCGAGCCTTGTGCATTGAGTGTCTTCCCTCTTCCCTCTTCGCTCTTCGCTCTTCGCTCTTCCCTCTTCCCTTCTCCACAAAAAAACCCCGGCGTCCGTCCCCTCTTCGGATCGCCAGGGTTCAAATGACTTGGGATGTCAGTTCGCTTAGTTGTTGTACGCCTCCAGGCGCGGCATCGCGGAACCGACGATGCGAATCTCTTCGGTACTCGTCCCTTCGATCTCGACGTTCTGGTTGTCGTCAGGAACCACCGTGAGATCGATGGTCGCGCGGTTCAGACGACGACCGAGCTCCCATTCCAGCCGGAACGGTTTCACACGATCCACGCCTTCGAACTGCGGCACGACGCCATCAAGCAGGCGATGCGTGGTGCCGTCGACAATGAGATTCAGCACGGGACCATCCTGCGGGTCGTCGGCATACTGCACCGTGATCTCGGTACCGTTCGGATCACGG
Source organism: Planctomycetota bacterium (assembly GCA_039029515.1). Taxonomy (GTDB): domain Bacteria; phylum Planctomycetota; class Phycisphaerae; order Phycisphaerales; family SM1A02; genus JBCCFX01. The sequence goes on along the minus strand of JBCCFX010000020.1, from coordinate 26,237 downwards.
AACTCGATCTCATCGCTGAGAATAACCGACACCTTGGGATCGACCGGGAACGGACCGAAGTCCTGACCAGTGCGAATCAACGTCAGCACGCGATTCATCACGAGGCGCGCGACGATGTGTGTCGACGCCACTTCCGTCGTGCGCTGGTATGCGGTGTACGACGCTCGCAACGCGACCATGGTCGCGGTCAGAAGCGTCGCGCTGATCGACAGCGCAATCAGCATTTCGACGATGTTGAAACCGCGTCGGGCGCGGCGACGGCGGAGGCGCCGATCATCATGCATGCATTGCATCACAGCGATCCTCCTTCAAAGTAAGTGGTCGTGTCCGCTTCGATATTGATGGGCCAGGGAATGCCGTCAGGCAGCAGCGCATCGGGGTTGTATCGAATGGAGATCTCACCAAATCCCTGCGTGATGATGTCCGCGAGGTCTGAGCCCTCGAGGCCACCGCGCGTCGGATCAAAGTAGCCGATCGTCGTGTTGAACGCTTCGGTCTGACCGCCGTAGTACAGCGGCCCGCTATTCGCGGTCGGACGGTACGTCATGAGCACGGTGCCGAAGACATCCGCGGTGCCACGAATATCGAGCACGCCCGCAACGATCACGCCTTTCAGATTCACCGTCGGCGTCTGGTCCGGCGTCGCGCCGACCACGTTGCCGAAGTTGCCGACGTCAAGCGACCAGCCCGGCATAAGGATGGAGCTCTTCTCCATCTCTTCGATTTCCGCGCCGGTGAAGCCGTTGATCACCGACTTGATCTCCGCCACATCGGTCTGTGTCTGGAGATCGGGATCTTCGACGTCAATGTAGAAGCGCGTGTTGCCGGTGAACTGAAGCTTGTTGCGCCAGTGCGTGTACTCCGTCGGCTTATCCGACGATACCGACCCGATGAACGTGCAGCCATCGAATCGAATGTTGTTCGAGTACGGACGCGTATCCGTCACCGGGGTCGCACCGACGAGCGGCGGATCGGAATTCACAAGATCCTCAAACCGAAGCACGTAGGTGCCCGGATTCGCCGCGTCCTCTTCGAGCGCGCCTGCGAGGTTCCAGTGATGGTGATCATTGGCGGTGTAGGATTCAATGTACGTGATGCCTTTAAACGTGCAGTTGATGAAGAGACCGTTGTTCCCCATCGGAATGCGCACGTTGCTGAACGTCATGTTCTCGTAGATCGGACGCTGGTAGTAGTCGTAGGCACCCTGAGAGCCGAACGGAACACCTTCCCAGGTGTTCGGCGCGGTGAAGGTTGCGCCGGGGTCATTGTTCAGCGATGCGGCGACCTGTCCTGAGATCGCAGCACCTGACGGATCCGCCTGCACATCGTGGCCGAACGCCAGCGACGAACTCGTCGCGGTGTCGTAGTAGTTCTGGGCATCGTTGAACATGTCCGTGGTGAGCTCACGGAGATCTTCGGCATCGACATCGAACTCGATCGGCGAGTCATCGATGTCCGTGCTCACCGGGCCGTTGACGATGCTCTGGTACGAATCGCCGTGCGCCGCTTCCCATGAAGCCTGCGAGACCGCGAACGACAGTGCGCCGCGGACCTTGGCGTAGAGATCATTGCCGTCGACCACGCCGTCCTGATACCCAAGCGCGATATCGCTTGCGGTGCCCTCATCACCATCGCCATCACGATCAGGCAAGGCTTCATCGATGAGTCGTGCAAGCTGCAGGTCGGCATCAAATTCGAGTGAGCCGGCCGTGATACCTGCCGCGGCGGCCAGCGTGGTGTCATACAACACCATGCCGTCGTCGTTGGCATCGTAGTGTCCGAGGAACAGGTCGAAGTCATCGACGTATTCGTTCCCGTCGTTGTCAACCATGTCGCCGGATGTGAGTCCAAGTGCTTCGGCAGTATGACCCGGTCGAAGGCGGTTGTCGCCGTCGACGTCATGGTCCTGAATTTCGGCGAAGAACGTATCGAGTTTGGAATCAAGCGCGCTGGAGAGGTAGTAGAAATCACTCTCGAGCACGAGCGGATCGCCGTTGGCGCCGTCGAGTTCACCGGAGATGACGCCGTAACGCGTTCCGACCGGGCCTTCGACGCGGACGTTCTTGCCGATCATGATGCGGTTCGGGCTGAGCAGCGCGAACTCGATCTTCTTGCCGATTCGGAAGTCCATCTGGAGCGTGCGCGTGATGTTGCCATCGACGCCCATGCTGGTGACGCGAACATAGGGATCCGTAAGGATCGGCTCATACTTGAGCACGAAGTACGGACCATTGGCGCCCTGCGACGTCAGCTTGATCGCTTTGACGCGAAGCGTGCCGGTCACACTGTCGATGGCCGGCCATCCGGTATCGCCGGTGAGCACACCATCGATGGAGTGCGCATCCTGCGCGTGGACGTCATACATCGCATGGATGAGGCCATCGCCGGTGGATGTGGTGGTGTAGTCATCGGGGTCGAGGACCTGGACGATACCGTCGGCGGCCTGGTTGTAGTCACCGAGCCAGAGGTCGTTGGCATAGCTCGCATCAACGACGCCCTTTTCGATCACAAACCGTTGCGCTTCGGACTCCAGTCGCTTCATCGCGAACACGAGTCCTGCTTCCGCAGCGCTCATGGCGCGCGACACTTCCAGCGAAGAGTGTGCAGTTCGGAGATTGCCTTGCGCGACGACGGCCATGGCGGCGGCCAGAGCGCCGAAGATAACCATGAACATCATTGCCAGAATCGACGAAACACCGCGTCGGGTGATCCGACGTCGATGCGGTCGACGATTCCGGGCCATTGTCATGTGGTGCGTCATTGCAATACGCTCCTCGCCTCACAAGTCGAATCAGTCCCCATGCGCCTGAACCTGATCAGTTCGGTGCGATCCAGGAGACGGTGGTCATTTCAATCGGATCGGTTTCGCCGACGGGGCGGAAATACACGACGACTTCGACCATGATGGTCGACGTAGCGCCGTCCGCGGGTGTGCTGTCCGTGACGTTGAACGGGTTCACATTGAACACACGTACTTCCTGCGACCAGCCATCCATGTTGTCGATGACTTCGCGCCGTGCGTTCACCGGTCCATCGCCGTTGTCGGCGGAGAACAACAGGCCGGTGCCTGTGCCGTCAAAGTCATCGAGGTCATCGAAGTCGGCGAAGAGTTCGCCGGGCTCGGGTCCCCAGAAGAGGTCGCCGGTGACGGGGTCCCGCGCGGGAAGGTGAATCGTCATCTCCCGGATCTCGTTGCCGAGCTGGGTGGCAATAGACGCCTGCGTGGACCACGTATTCTGCTGATGGAATGCGGCCTGTGCCATCATGATGGACACGACGCCGACGCCAACGATGACGATGGCGAGCGCGGTTTCAATCAGCGTGAAACCACGACGCGGCGCACGTGTGGTGCGCCGTGTCGTGTGATTGGTACGAGTCAGCATGGCATGCATCGGGGGGATGCTCCTTGCGCCTCCGAACGAACGAGAACTCCGGTCAACCGTTCACCACCTGGCTCATCTTGAAGATGGGCAGGATGATGGCCATGGCAATGAAGCCAACGATGCCACCCATGATGACGATCATCAGCGGCTCGATCATGCTGGTCACCGCACGAATCGCATCGCGCAGCGCCTTCTGGTAGTACTCGGAAATCTCTTCGAGTACTTCTGCTAGTCGACCCGATTCTTCGCCTGCGCCAATCATCTGGATCACAGATTTCGGAAGAAGCGTCGACTTGGCCAGTTGTGTCTGGACTTTCTTACCTTGCTTCACTGATGCGTACACGTTGCGCCACATCTTCTTGAAGAGGATGTTGCCTGAAATGTCGCCGGTAATCGCAAGCGTATCGAGCATGGGAACGCCGGCGTTGAGCAATTCACCCATCGTGTGGAGTGAACGACTGACATAAAGCGCACGAAACATACGGCTGAACAGCGGAACGGTGAGTTTGCCGCGATCAAACCAGTAGCGTCCGGCTTCCGTCTTCAGGAAGAGGTATCCACCGGCGCCAGCAACCGCGAAACCGATGAGCAACGTCCACCAGTACGCGACCATCCAGTCGGATGCGCCCATGAGGAACTTGGTTGGCCAGGGCAGCACGCTTTCCTTGCCTTCGAACACGCCGGCAAAGCGCGGCAGCACGAAGGTGAGCAGGAAGACGGTCACGCCGCCGGCCATGGTGGCAATGATGCCCGGATAGATGCTCGCCCCCACGACGAGCTTCCGGGTTTCGATCTGCTGGGCGATATACGCGGCGATACGATCAAGCATCTTGGCGAACGAGCCGGACATTTCCGACGCACGAACCATGTTGACGTACAGCGGTCCGAAGAGCTTGGGGTACTTCGCGATCGCTTCCGAGAATTGCTTCCCGGATTCAATGTCAGACTTGATGGTGATCAGGATCTTCTGGAACTTCGGGTTCTTGGTCTGATCCGCAATGCCATCGAGGGCGGAACGGAGGTTGATGCCGGCGCGCACCATGACGGCGAGCTGGGTCGTGAAGTCAAGAATATCCTTCTGGGACGGGCCTGAACTGTAGTTCAGGACCTCCATGATGTTCTTGGCCATCTGCGACGAGTTGCTCTGAACAGGGACCAGCTGCATCACGTGCTGACCCTGCGTGCGCAGAATCGCAGCTGCCGCCTGCGCGCTTTCCGCGGCGAGCACTCCCGACTGGACTTGTCCCGAGCTGTGTCGGGCTTGGTAGCGGTACTCAGGCATGCCTGTGCCTCACCTTGTTCCTAAGTTACGCGGCGAGCTGACGCTCGAGCTTGTCGGGGTACGCGGACTGTGCAATCGCATCTTCGCGGCTGATAAGGCCGTTGAAGTAGAGCTCGGCAATCGCGTTGTCGAGACTGATCATGCCCATGTTGCGATTGGTATCGATCACGTTCGGAATCTCGAACGTGCGCGCCTCACGAATGATGTTGCGCACCGCAGGTGTACACAGCATCACTTCGACCGCGGGGCACATGCCAGGCTGATCAATTCGGCTGAACAGTGTCTGGGACACGACGGCCTGCAGCGTGTTACCAAGCATGGCGCGAATCTGGTTCTGCTGATTCGCGGGATACATATCGATGATTCGTTCCACCGTCTGCGATGCGTTGCAGGTATGCAGCGTGCTCAACACGAGGTGGCCGGTTTCCGCGGCGGAGATCGCCAGCGCAGCCGTCTCGAGGTCTCGCATTTCGCCGACGAGCACGATGTCAGGGTCCTGACGCAGGGCGTGCTTGAGGCCGGAGGAGAAGCTGGCCATGTCCAGGCCGAGCTCACGCTGTTCGATCAGACACTTGTCTGACTCAAACGTGTATTCCACCGGATCTTCCAGCGTGATGATGTGCTTGCGGTACCGCATGTTCATCGCCTGGATCATCGCCGCGAGCGTGGTCGACTTACCGGAACCGGTGTCGCCCGTCACGAGCACGAGACCACGCGGCAGGTACGTCAGGCGGCTGATCACTTCAGGAAGGTTCAGGTCTTCCAGCGGCGGCACATCCGTCTTGATGGCACGCAGCGCCATTCCGACGGAACCCTTCTGACGGTGTGCGTTCACACGGTAACGACCAAGACCGTCGACCTCGTAGGAGAAGTCAACGTCCAGATCCTGCTTGAAACGCTCAATCTGAAACTCGGAGAGCATCTCCTCGACCGCATGCTCGGTGCTGGTCGGCGTGAGGATGGGATAGTCCATCGGCGTGATGACCGTGTTGACACGCATCATCGGCGGGTGGTTGGCGATCAGATGGATATCGGATGCGCCGTGTTCGAACGCCGTCTTCAGAATGTCGTTCAGCTGCATGCTGGTTCCCCAGTCTCGTGGATTGGCAAATAGAGAGCGGACGCTATCTGTATCGTCACGCCTCAAAAAGCGAATAAGAGCCAATCACGATCACACAACGCATCGCTGTGACGTGTAGGAACAAGCCCGACTTTTCCGATCATGACGTCTGCCGACGCGGCTGGTTATCGCTCGTTGGACTCGATTTCCGAGTCCGAGCGCGCCACTGGGACAATTGTCGACGCATTGACCAAGCGCGCCGTCGCCGGCTGAATCATGCGCTCGCCGCGGAACCCGACTTTCGGTCGACGTACACCAGTGTCCAGTAACACCTCGGCCAGCGCGCCCGGCGTGACGTACATCAGCGAACCATGCACGGAGCACGCCGCCGAAGACGGCATGCCTTCAATCCAGTTCGCGCGATCGAACGGGACGACCGCAGGGATTGTCGCGGTGTAGATCTGTCCTGACGGCAAGGTCGCCCGCGTGGCTCGCCTCGCCTGAAAGACCGTGCGACCATCCACATCCAGCCGATAATCAACATGCACCAATTCGAGCGGTTCACGGTTCGGATTGACCAGTTCGAAATCAATGTCGATCTGGAGCGCCTCGTCCGTGATCAGGACCGAACGCATATCGACGACCGCGATGTCCGGCGGACGATAGCGCGAGCACCCGACCAGCACCGTGGTCAGGCAGATCAACATCAACGTGTGCATGATGCGCGTGGCGATCATGCCGCGCACCTTACCGGGCGTGACGGTCCGCGTCGAGCGTCAGCCAGTGCTGGTCGGCGGCGATCTCGAAGTGCGTCATCGGGATGAGATCGGTCTCGATCGTCGCCGCATACGCGTCCCAGCGGAAGCACAGTGCGACCAGGACGGTGACCGCGCCCCAACTTGCGACCTCAGCGATGCGATGCCGGCGAACCAGAAAGAGGCTCCCGACAGCGATGGCAACGGTGGCCAGCTTGTAGAGGGACAGGGCGGCGACGGAATCGGACGTGCGGATCACCCACGCGGCGATGGGATTGGATTCCGCCATCCCAATCGATGTGAGGTGCTGCACCGTCAGGATCAGGTCCGCAAGGGAGAGTGCGATCACCACGGCGAGCAGCACGATGACCCTGCTGGAGCGTCGTCGGCTGGCATCGGTGTGCGTGGTGGACATGCCGTCCCTCCCTGGTGAGTCCCGTGGTCGGACCAGATCTACCGGGTCGATCCGAAACTCTTTCGGCGACAACAGCCGCAACCTTCATTGAGTCGACCCTACGATAAGAAAGAGGCCGTCCCGCAACGCTTACGATGCTGATGGTCTCGCTGACCCTGAGGATTGACCATGTTTCACATTGCCCGCGTTACGCTCGTTCTGAGTTGGCTTGCCACGCTCCTTGCCGTCGCACCGGCCCGGGCACAGCAGGACAATCCGGTTTATGTCGATGATTCACGTCGGGCATGGGAGCTCTTTCAACAGGCGGAAGAGCAACGTCGGGATAACCTCGGCGAGACCGTCCGTCTCTATCAGTCGCTGCTCGACACGTACGGTGATGCGCTCATCCCCGCGACCGAGGCCAAGCGCGATCATTTCCGGACGGTACGTGATCGCGTGCTCGAGCAACTTGAACGTGACGATGAGTTACTCGAACGCTATCGCTCGATGAACAATGCCGAAGCGCAGCGACAGCTCGATGCCAACCTGCTCGCCACCGTCGTCGAGCAACGTCCGCTGACGGACGCTGGCCTCGAAGCATTGCTTCGCCTCGCACAGACTGATCTCGAAGCGGGCCGTTTTCATCGGTGTCGCGCCCGGCTCGCGCGAGCGGCGATGCATCCATCACTGGACGCCGCAGGACGTGGTCATGTCATGGTGATGTCCGCGCTCGCCGCGCGGTATCTGAATGATGTCACCACATTGGCCCAGATCCGTCGTGATGCGGAGAGCCTTCCATCATCGATCCGTGATCAGGTCAATGACGCCGCAACACTTTCGGTGATGCCGTCGACAGCGCTCGGTATCAATCAGTTCCAGACCACAGAAGCCGTGGATCTTCATGAGCTCGTCGCCGAAGCGATCTGGGAAGCACCGCTCGATGAGTCGCTGCTCGCGCGTCAGGTCGCGGGCACAATCGTCGCCGCGGACCGCTCGCCGCAGTTCGATGAACGTTTCCAGGATGCCGAGCTTGTGACCTCGCTCGCGACCGTGACCGACGACATTGTCTTCGTCAATGAAGGCTATCGCATCACCGCACACAACCGGCTGACCGGCCAGAAGATCTGGCATTACAGCGATCGTACGCGTCGGACCAGCGTGATGAGCTACGACAGCGAACCCACGCTCGACCTCAACACCGTGACAGTTGATGCGGGTGCATTGGTCACATTGACCGGCCATGCCTACGCGCTCAAGCGGTCAGGCGAGGGCGCGGTCGTGTGCCTCGACCCGAAGACCGGCGAAGAACGATGGCGAACCGTGCTCGCAAAAGCTGGCTTGTCCGGCTCAGAAGAACGCGAAGCAATGTTCCCGCACGGTACGCCGGTGATCCATGAGGGTCGCGTGTACGTACTCGGACGAAAGGTGAGCAAGCAGTTCCTGACGAGCACGTACGCGGTCGCACTGGATCTCGCAGACGGCACGGTGCAGTGGCACCGGCATATCTGCTCGAGCGGTGCGCTGCGGCGCTCCGGACGCCCGATGTCATCGTTGGTCGTTCGTGACGGCGACATGTTTGTGGCGACAGCCGTTGGCGCCATCGCTCGACTCGATGCCGGTACGGGACAGATTCGCTGGCTCCAGCGCTTCTGGGTTCCGATCTCAAACGCCGGACGGATTCAGTCGCGCAAACCGTGGGAGATCTCGGTCCCGATCGTGACAGACACGGAGATCATTGCCCTTCAGCCTGACCAGACGCATGTTGTTGTGCTCGATCGTGAAACCGGCGAACAATTGGAGCGGCATGCCTGCCGATCAGCAGATCGATGGAATTCGCCGCGCTACCTGCTGAGCGATGGCAAGGCGCTGTATGCGATCGGCGAAGACATTCGCGCGTTCCGCCTTGGCGGACTCGATTTCATGTCCTGGCAGTTCCCACCGCCCGCGCGCGAGATTGCACCTGGTGAAAAAGAACCGCGGCGATCCCTGCGCCTCCGTGGACGCGTCCAGATCGCGCAGGATGCGCTCGTCGTTCCCAATCTCGAGAATCTCCTGATTCTCGATCCGGAAATGGGCACGATTCGCCACGAGCTCGACATGCCCGGCGTCGGGAATCCGCTCGCCACCGGCGCCCAACTCCTGGTCGTCGACGGCGATCGACTTCGTTCGTTCATGCCGTTCTCGCGGGCCGAATCCATGTTGCGCGGCCGCATTGCCGAATTGCCGACGGACCCTGAACCGGCGCTGTCGCTGATGCGGCTTGGCACCCGGGTCGAGAATTTTCCGCTGGTCCTGGAAGCCGGCGAGATGGCCGCGGCGACACTTGATCGCGTCAGCGACGATGCCGCCGCAATTCACCGGGCCAACTTGTTCTATGAACTCGGCAACCCGGACACGATCGCGCTGGCCGAAGAATCCGAGCCCGGCGAAGCGCTGTTCGCGTTGATGGGACGACTTGCGTCGACGCCGGATGAACGCGTTCGTCATCTCCTGCTTCGCAGTGACTGGCGAGCGTCGCATGATCTGAGCCTCAGCATCGCCGGCTATCACGATCTGCTCGATGATCCAGTCTTGGCGGCGGAGTCCATTTCTCAGGGTGATATTCGACGCACCGCGCGAGCGTGGGTGCTCGATCGACTGTATGAACTCCGCGCGGATCATGGCGGCGCGATCTTCGATGTCCAGGAACGCGCTGCACGCACAGCGTTGGATGCGCAGGCCAGCCTCGCGGCAGACGATCCGGCAGCATTGCGCGCAATCGCCTTGCGTTACCCGGTGACGGCTGCAGGCATCAGCGCTGCGATGCGTGCGACCGATGCGCTTGCCGACACCGACCCATCGGCGGCACTGCTGCTGCTTCGTGAACTTGACCATCATCGCATGCCGCCGGAATGGCGCATGGAGATACTTGGTGGCCGAGCATTTCTCGCATCGCAGGACAATCGTCTGCGCGAAACCAGCGGGATGCTGGCGCGAGCGCTTGAACTCAATGCCGCCGACCGTCTGCCGACGCCAGAAGGGCCGCGCCAGCTCAGTGCGTGGTGGACCGCAAGCGAACCGTCCGGCCTGAAACCACGACGACCGCGCGCTGGCGCGGTGACTGGCGACGGCGTGCTTCACAAGGGATCTGTGGTGCCATGGCACGGCAATGGCGCCGGTCGCGCCGCCGCTCCGCGCGATCGCATCCTCCTGTTCGCAGAAGGCGGCATTCTCAAACTGTATACCTCGGACGAATTCCAGCCGGTGTGGACGGCTTCGCTGCCGCAGGCAAACCGACCGCAGATTCTCACCTGGACGGACAAGGAGATCCTGCTGTGGGACGGCCTCGATCCGTCAGATCCGTTTGCGATGTCGATCGACCCCTCGGACGGTCGGTTGCGCTGGACATCACTGCCGATCGATGAACTCATCGGCGAAGAGATGACGACACTCAGTCGCAGCAAGCCGGCGCGGCGCACATTGCCGGACGGGACAGACATTGATCTCCGCGAAACGATGCCGATTCTCATGGGCGACACCATCGGCATGGTGCGGCGTGATGGCCTCGTATTGGGCGTGAGTCGACTAGATGGCGAAACACACGAGTGGACGCTGCGCGATACGCTCGAAGAAGTGCATCGCGTCGTGGTGACCGATCATGAGATCGTGCTGGGCGGCCTGGCGCGAGGCGCGATCGGAAGCAATGAGATGCGCCCGACGATCTGCGTGATGTCGCGTGAAGAGCCGGGCGAAATTCTGCACACGATGCATCCACTTGAGGATGCGCCAATTGTCTGGCTGTGCGCAACGTACGAAGGCAGAGTTGCCGTCGGAACGGAATACGGGATCGAACTCCTTGACCCGCTTGCGGGCAGCTGGATCTGGTCGAACGTGTCGTACGCGGGACGGTCGACGTTGCGCGGCTGGCCTTCACGTGATCATTTGATCGTCGAAGATCGCACCAACGCATTGCGATCGTTTGCCATCGCCGATGGATCGTCCTCGGGCATCTTTGACATCTCGATGCGCGGCAACTGGGATCCGATGAACCTGTTGACCCTTGCGGTGGATGGCGATCGCCACTTCGCGTTGTACCGTGAACGTCTTGTTCGCTACTCCCCCACCGGCGATGTCGAAGGCGCCGATGTCGTGACCGACGACCGCAAGTACATGGCGTTGTTGACGACGGATGAGACCGTGACCGTGGTCAGCGAATACAAGCGAGAACAACAGATGGTGCCGGACCGGGCGGGCCGGCGGGTCGTTCGCCTGTATCGCGTCTATACGTTCAGCGAGAACGGCCGAATTCAGGCCGATGTGATTGAACTGCCGCCGCTGAGCGAACCGCTGACTCGAGCGGACCTGATCGACGGCTGGCTGCTGATGTCGACCTCAAACAGCACGATCGCGATGCCAGCCCCGGCAACAGCACCCTGACGGAGCATCTAGTTCCTCGCATGTCTGTTTTTCCGGCTTGACATGCGCCGCGAGTTTCGTTCAATACGCGCAGGAAGGACGTGGCAACGATCCGGGACATGTGTGCATTGGGTGGAGAGTCGCATGATTGACCTGAACGACATGACGCCGGGACCGGAAGCTGAAGAACAGGCCGGCACCCACGACGCGGCGGACGAATTCGACACGGTCTCGCTCGACGCGCTCGATGACCCCGGCGCGATTCCTGCGGACGGGACATCCTGGACGACCGGCAAGGACGTTGTCGACGGCGATGAAGACGAGGACGAAACGTACGCCGCCTACGACGACGACGACGACGACGACGACGCAGACGATGACGACGATGACGTCGGCTTCTACTACGAGGACGATGAGGTCTTCGACGACGATGACGACGATCTCGATGACGACGATCTTTGATTCACGCGTTGATTGACGCGTTCTTAGCGCGCACCACAACGCTCGTTCATCCAGTGTCACCGTATCGGCGTGGCCGACTTACTTTGATGTCGTGACTGCTGCCGGGCTGAGAGATGCAGCATCGGTCGTGCCGGCGATCGCACGGTACTTGTTGTCCGTTCGATTACCTTCCGACGCTCGACCGTGGACACCATCGCTGGCGGCGGTGATGAAGTCACACAGATGCACGACCGCGGGGACGTCCACGTTCTTCTCGCGGACCTCAACGAGCCGTTCAGACATGGTCGAACCGTTGTCACGGTAAAGACGCTTGTACGCACACTTGACCGCATCGATGTCTTCCGGGCTGTAGCCGTGCCGCGTCATGGCCAGCGTGTTAACCGCGCGGACTTCGGCGGGATGACCTTCCACGATCATGAACGGGGGGACATCTTTGGTGATTCGAGCCAGGCCACCGACGAAGGCACATTCGCCGACGGTCGCAAAGTGATGCACGCCGGCGCCGCCGCCGATATTCGCACCGCCTCGCACGGTCACATGGCCCGCGAGCATGACCTGGTTCGCGATGATGACGTGATCATCAACGATGCAATCATGGGCGATATGAGCCGCCACCATGATCAGGTTGTCGCTGCCGATCGTCGTCGTACCGCCGCCGTTGGCAGTACCGCGATGAACCGTGACATGTTCTCGAATGAGGTTGCGGTCGCCAATCGTGCAGATTGACGTCTCGCCTTTGAACTTCCTGTCCTGCGGCGTCGCGCCGATGACGGAGAAGGGGAAGATCTCGTTCTCACTGCCGATCGTCGTGGAGCGTTCGATCGTGACGTGACTGTGCAGCAGGCTTCCGGCCCCGATGGACACATCAGGACCGATGACACAGTACGGACCGATCTCGACGGACCCATCAATCCGGGCGCTCGGGTCGATTATTGCAGTGGGATGAATCGTGGCCATAGCTTCAGCACTCATCAGCGAAGTCGGCGGCAACGACAGCGACCTTGGCATACGTCGTCATTTAGTCCGGCTCCGCATCAATCATCATGAATCGGATCTGTGCCTCAGCGGCATGTTTCGACCCGACATAGGCTCGACATCGCATCGTTCCCGTCCGCGCTCCGGCACGAACCGAAATGGCCTCGAGGATCAGCTGATCGCCCGGCGTAACCGGGTGACGAAGCTTGACCTTATCGAGACTGAGCAACACGGCGATCTTGCCCGTGTGCTCCAGTTTCTGACTCATCAGCAGACCGCCCAGCTGTGCCATGGCTTCCACCACCAGCACGCCCGGCATGATCGGCGTTCCCGGATAATGTCCCTGGAAGAATGGCTCGTTGATCGTGACGTTCTTGATGCCGCGAGCCATCCGCTCGCCATCAATCTCGATCACACGATCCACCAGCAGCATCGGATAGCGGTGCGGCATGATCCGCTGGATCGATCGGATATCGATCTTGCGGCCGTCTCGCACAGCGCCAAGACGCTGCTCGTTCTCACTTTGTTCGATGATCCGCATCGCCATCCGGCGATTCAGTTCGTGACCGGACTTGTGGGCGACGAACCGACCGTGCACTTCGCAGCCAACGAGATACAGGTCGCCGATCATGTCGAGGACCTTGTGGCGCACCGGCTCATTGTCATATCGATAGTCGTTATCGATCGGACCGTCATCGCCGATGACGAGCACATCGCGCGGCGTGAGATGCCGGCACATGCCGCGATCCCACAACGCCTGCGCTTCTTCGTGCAGGCTGAAGGTGCGCGCTCGTGCGACTTCCTCGGTGTACGTCCCGTGGCGGGAGATGTAGGTCTGCGTTTGGCGCTTGATGCGGTGGTTGTTCGGTCCGTAGTCGAGGTCGTAGATGACCTGCATCGCATCATCTTCGGTCGGGAAGGCGGCGATCATGGAATCACCATCTTCGACAATCAATGGATCGGTGATCTTATAGATGCGTTTGGGCGCATCCTGTTCGACCGTGCCGACTTCAAGAATCGGATCGACGAACGGTCGTGCGGAACCATCGCCGCACGGAAGTTCCGGACCGTTGATTCGAATCAGCGCGTTATCAATGCGCAAGCCGGCGAGCGCGGACATGCAATGCTCGACCGTTTCGAGTGTTGTGTTCCCGACCTTGAGCGTGGTGCGTCGCGCGCGGCGTGTCACGTTCGGCGCGAGGGCAGGAATCGGAACCGGCGGATCAACGTCAACGCGCTCGAAGACGATGCCATGATTGGGCGGCGCCGGCTCGATCGAGATGTGCGCTTCCTCGCCCAGCAGCAACCCGCGCCCTTCGACACTGACCGCTTCCGACAGCGTGCGTTGCCGTGGGGCATCGACCGCGGTCACAGCGGGTTGTTCGGCTTGTTGCAGCATGGTCATTGGCGTCTCGCCGCCGATCGATCGGCAGGGGTTCCTGATAAACCTGCTATTCTCGCCGTTTCAGGTCCCGGATCAAGTCTGGAAGCTTGCGCATGGCAATCACTTGTCGAATCCCGCGGGTTCCCGGGAGGGCTGGCGTGCCCAGAACGTCGGTTCCGGGCTCCACATCCTCGGCCACGACGGAGTTTCCACCGACCCGGGCGCCGTCGCCAATGGTGATGTGATCCCGGACCTTGACCGCGGCTCCCATGATGACGCCATTGCCGACTCGAACCGAGCCTGCGACCCCGGAATTGCCCGCAATGACGCAATGACAGCCGATTGTGACGTTGTGCGCGATGCTGACGCCCCCATCGATTTTGGTGCCTTCGCCGATGCTGGTCGGCCCGAATTTGCCTCGCGCTATGAGCGTATTGGGCCCGATTTCGACGCGATCGTCGATGATCACGCTGCCAATGTGCGGCATTTTGACCATTCCTGATCCATCCGGAGCCGGCCGATAGCCAAAACCGTCCGCACCGAGGGTCGTGTTTGCATGGACTCGGACCGATTGGCCCAATCGCGTTCGCCGGTACAGCACGACATTTTCGTGGAGGGCGGAGTCACTGCCGATCGTGCATTCGGCGCCGATCCGGCAGCCGGGCATGAGAACGACGCGGTCGCCGAGCGTAACGCCGGCGGCGACGCTGACATGGCAGCCAATGCGAACGTCCTTGCCGATGACGACCGAGGCATCGACAACGGCTGAGGGATGCACGCCGATGGCAGGGATTTCGCCCGGCACATCAAACATGCTGAGAATGTCAGCGGAGGCGATCTCGGCATCGTCGACGACGATGACCGGGCGATCACCCGACACACCGAGTCGATCCAGTGGAATCGAAGCGCTGACAACCGCAGCGCCGGCATCGCATGTCGACCAGGCTTCCGCATACTGCGTCGACGAGATCAACGTGATGTGTTCGCGTTGCGCCTGCGACATCGCTTCGATGCCGGTGATGACGACATCAGCCGGACCATGCAGCGTGCCATGCAACCGATCGGCGAGTTCGCCGGCCGTCCAGTGTGAACGATGATCCTGATCCACGGATGTCACGTGTGTCACTCTTGGCGATCAGGGCGATCAGGGCGCAGCGCCAAACTGCTGGTTCATCATCGCAATAAGGTCATCGGTGATGTCAACGGTGTCTCGCGAATACAGCACGCGACGAGCGGCGAGTTGACGCATGGTGTCTTCTTCGCTGCCCGGCTGAATTTCGCCGACAGAATCATCAACGATGACGACATCAACACCTTCACGCTCGGAGAACGATTCCACGGCGGTGCAGATGCTGAGATAGAGGTCCTTGAGCAGGCCGGACTTTTCGAGATCGAGACGTGCCTCGCCGAACCGAATGAACGATCGATACTCCAACGACTTCTGGGCGAGTTCCTCAAGCGCTTCTTCGTACTTCGCGCTGCCCTTGGTATACAGGGCGAGGTCCTCTTCCATCATGGCCAGTTCATCGGCCATCTGCTTGCTGCGTTCCGTGAGTTCATCGGCTTTGCGTGCGAGCTGGTCATCCGCAGCACGAGCTTCATTGAGCTTCTCAAAGACACGAACGAGATCGACCGTCGCAACGACGGACGCTTCACGCTGCAGCACTGGCGACGGTTCGGGCGCTGCTTCACGGGCCTGGGTTCGGACGTTCAAGGCCAGCGAACCCACCGCGATGAGCACACAGGCGGGCATACACGCCATTCGAAGAGCATTCCGCATGACTGATCTCCTGAAGTCAGATCGATGCCGCGGCGTCGCGGGCATCAATGTCGTGTCGTCTATTTTCAACCGGCGTCAAAAGCGTTGTTCATGCGTTCGACAAGGTCATTGGTGACATCAACCGCATCGCCGGCATACAGAACGCGTCGGCTGAGCAGTTGCTGGCGGACCTGGATTTCACGCGGCATCCGGCTTTCAGGATTCACCGAGAACTCACGCACTGAATCGTCGATGAGCACCAGGTCGTATCCCTGGGCAGTGGCCAGGTCAGCCATCGCGATACGGACGGACCGGTACAAGCCCTCGATCATGAGTGCCTTTTCGAGATCCAGTTCCGAACGCTTGAATTCGATCCACTCCTGATTCTCGAGCGACATCAGGGCGATCTGGTCTTCGAGTTCACGCTGCCGCAATGCATCGGCACCTTCGCGTTCCTTCAGCAGCGCATCCACGTTGGCCTGACGGCGCTGGACTTCCGCTTCGATGGACTCGCCGAGCGAGCGTAGCTCGGTCTGCGCTTCGGCGCGTTCGTTCAGTTGGTTGAGCACCATTTCGATGCGGACCACGGCGACGCTCGTCGGGCGTCCGAACAACGGCCGGGTCCCGAGGGCATCTACCGCAAGCATGGACACCATGGCGAGTCCCACCACCGCTGCCACACCTACTGATCGACGTCTGCTCCAATTCATGTTCAATTCCTCATTGGTCCATGATTCGTCTATGCCGGGACAGGCGGGCGACGCCACGCATCGCATGCACGCGGACATCGTCGTGTGACGTGTCCTCTGGAGGACACGACCTCATGATGCCTGTTCCGTATAGGTTATCGGAAATAGGTGGCTCAGAACGGCAATTCGGCGCTGAAGCTGAAGACCTGTTCCTCATCCGTGTCCTGGCTGGCCACAGGTATCGCGAAATCGAACGCGATCGGGACCGGACCGAGCTGGGGGACATACAAGCGAATCCCCGCACCGATGGCCGCCCGATAGTCGTCAAAGCCGACCGAATCCGTCACCGTACCGCTGTCCACGAACAGCACCCCGGTAAATGCCTCTTCGAAGATCGGCACCTCATACTGCGCACCGACGAAGAAGCTCCATTCACCGCCAACCGGATCATCGCTCGCCAGACCATCGTTATTCCGGATGCCCTTCGGGCTGATCGTTCGGAAATCAAAGCCACGTAACGTCCGGCCACCAAGATAGAACTGCTCGTATGTCGGTGGTCGATCGCTGCCAAAGATGTACCCCACACTCGTGTTCAGGCGCAGCGTAGTCTTTCGACCAAGGAAATCCTCTCCAACGGTGACAAAGACCGTGTAGTCACCTTCAACTTTGTTGTAGTTGAAGTCGCCGCCCAAGGCGCCAGCGCGTTCGAACGACAACTCCAAGCGACTTCCCTTGCCCGGCCGCGTGATCGTCGTGATCGTCGAACGAATGAGCTGCAGGCGCACCCCGGTGATTGTATTCGGCCCGGCATCGAGGAAGATCTCCGTCGGCGCGTCCTCTTCGATGTCATTCAGTTCGATCTCTTCTCCGGTGAACGACAGGTTGGCAGTCCAGATGTCACCAAAGCGCTTGCCGAGTCCGAACTCGCCTGACAGTCGCTGTTCGTCATATCCATCGAAATCGCGCTCGCGGAAGGCAATCGTTCCCGTGCCAGAGTAGTCCGTGTCAAAGAAATGCGGTTCGGTCAGGCTGCCGATGAACTGAAAGATCTCATCGCCGGGTCGCAACGTCAGGCTGAATCGCTGTCCCGCACCGCGAAACGCCCGGCCACCGAGAAACTCCTCGAGTGTTTCCGGGACATCCGCAATGTCGAAGTTGTCCTGTCGAATCGACAACTCTCCGAATAAGCCGGAGTCGGAACCCACGGCCACGCCGAAGTTGACCGAACTCGTCTTGCGCTCCTTGATCTCCACAAGGACATCGCGGATGGACGCATCAAAGACGTGCGGTTCCTGAATCGCGATCCTGACGTCATTGAAGAGTCGCGACGCCTGAAGATTTCGTTCACTGCGTGCGATCTGCGTCGAGTCAAACGGACGGCCAGTGCGAAGCCGCATCTCACGCAGAATGACCTTCTGCCGCGTCAGGAAGTTCCCGATGACACGAATCAGGCCGACCGTGTACGGCTGACCTTCATCAACAACCAATTGAAGGTCAACAACCGGTTCTTCGCTCCGCCGAATCTCAGATGGACGCACACCGACATCGAGGTAACCGAGCACACCGTACGACTCACTCACGATGCGAATGCTGTTGCGCAGTTTGTCGCGACTGTAGACATCACCGGTCTGCATCTCGATCAGGGCGCGAATCTGCTCGGTTGAGAACACGGTGAGCGGACCGCCGAGCACGGACTGGGTGACGACGTTGCCAAGCGTGTACTGCCGGCCTTCATCGATGATGAAGGTCACGCGCGCTTCGCGTGAATCAGGGCTGAGCTCGACGGTTCGGTCAACACGGACATCGAGATAGCCTCGATCCTTGTAGAACCGATCGAGCGCGGCGACATCTTCAACGAGGCGTTCCTCATCGATGACGCCGCGGTTGAGAATGAACACTGCGGTTCGCGTGTCGATTTCTCGCTTGAGTTGCTTGGGGCCGAATGCCTTGTTGCCTTCGAAGGCCAGCTCACGCACACGGACGCGCGGACCTTCGAGGACGCGGAAGATCAGCACGCCCGTCTCCGCAAGCTCGGTTTCATCGACGCTGACCGACGCGAGGTAATGACCGCGTTCGCGATAGAAGGACTCGATCGAGCGGACGGCGCGTTGAATCTGGAAGTCGTCTCGCGGGAGATCACGCCGCAGGCGCGTCAGCCCGATCAACTCCTGATCGGTCACGACGGTGTTCCCCGCGACCTGCACCTCACGGATGATCGCCTGCTCTTCGACATCGAAAAGAACCACCACTGATCCATCGGGCTGTAATTCTGCGAGCACATCGATGAATCGAAATCGGTTCAGCCGGTTGAGGCGCCGTTCATCAGCGCGAATGACATCCGCATCGAACGGATCGCCAACCGCCGTTCGAATGTTGTTGCGGACTTCCTGCTCGCTGGTGCGCTGGAGTCCCCGGATCCGGATCTCGCTCACGGGACGATCCGCGAACTGATCGTCCTGAGCGGAGGCCGGACGAACGATGCCCAGCGCCGACGTCAGCGTGATCACCAACACCGCCGCCATCCGGAAGGCGATCACCTGTATGTTGGTCAGCCTCATGCGTGACGGGAAGGATACCGACGCGATCGGGCGGGAACAACTGACCGACCGTTGACCCCACCCGCATCGCTCGATACCGTCGATCCCCAGTCACATGCGGATGACACTTCACGAGCTCGCAGAACGGGTGAACGCGACGGTTGTCGGCGATTCAGATGTCGTCGTGACCGGCTGCGCCCCGATCGATTCCGCTGGCCCGTCCGACGTGTCGTTCCTCGCCAACGCCAAGTACCACCGTTTTCTTGCCGGGACGCAGGCCGCGGGCGTCTTTGTCGGCCGCGATATCCCGTGTCCGCCGAACGTGACATGTCTCGTCAGTGATGATCCATATTTCGCATTCCGCAATGCCATCATCGAGCTCGTCGGATTTCGAAAGCACCGCGAGCCGATCAACGTTGCGGATCCAGGCATCAGCGCTCAGGCTGCGATCAGTCCCGAGGCAACGATCGACCCGACCGCGAAGATTCACCCGTTTGTCACCGTCGAAGCCGGCGCGACCGTCGGTGCCCGGTCCATTCTGTATCCGGGCACGTTTGTCGGACACGACGCCAAAGTCGGTGAAGACTGCCTGTTGTACGCCAACGTGTCGATCTACGATCGCTGCCTCGTCGGCGATCGGGTCATCATTCATTCGTCCTCAGTGATCGGACAGGATGGATTCGGATTCGCCACCCACGCCGGCGCTCATCACAAGATTCCGCAGACCGGCATCACCGTGATCGAAGACGATGTCGAAATCGGCGGCGGCTGCGCGATTGAACGGGCTGCCATGGGCGAGACGCGCATTGGTGCCGGCACCAAAATGGCGGATCTCATCTCCATCGGTCATGGAACGACGGTCGGCAAGCACTGCCTGTTCGTCTCGCTGGTCGGTATCTCGGGCTCGGTCACGGTCGGCGACTACGTGGTCCTTGGCGGACAAGCGGCCGTCGCTGGCCACATCAAGATCGGCGATGGCGTCCAGGCCATGGGACGAACCGCGATCGCGTCGGACATCAAGGCAGGACAGATCGTCGGCGGTGTGCCCGCGGTCGACTACACGACCGCCAAGAAGAACGCGCTGACGAGCATGCACCTCTACGAGATGAGCCGACGCATCCGCGCCCTGGAACGCCAACTCGAAAAGGCGAAATCCGCCTCCGATGCCGATCCATCGAACTGACGCAACGAGGTCGCGACAGAACCGAGGAAGTGCCTAGACTGTGGCCTCGATGACGGAGCCCCAGTTATGACCACGACCCTGTTGCAGACCCCATTTCACGATGTCCACGTCAACCATGGCGGCAAGATGGTGGACTTCGCCGGCTGGTCGATGCCGTTGCATTACGGGTCGATCATTGATGAACATCATCAGACCCGGAACTCCGGCTCACTGTTCGATGTCTCCCATATGGGTCGCTTCCGTTTCAAAGGTCGCGACGCACGCCGCTTTCTCGACTTCGTCTGTACGCGACAGATCTTCGGCATGTCCGACGGCCAGGCGCGATACTCGATGGTGTGTAACGAAGACGGCGGCGTGAAGGACGATGTCCTCGTGTACCGACTCGGTGAATCCGAGTACATGATGGTCTGCAACGCTTCGAACCGCCTCAAACTCATCGACCACTTCGCGGATGTGCGCGGCGATCATGTGTTCAAGTTCACCGACGAGACCGAATCCACCGGCATGGTCGCGGTGCAGGGCCCGAAGGTGATGGAGCTCATCAGCAATTTCTCCAGCGAGATCCCGACGCTCAAACGCTATCGGTTCACCGTGAAGAACCTGCTCATCGCCAAGGTCATGATTTCGCGCACCGGCTACACCGGCGAAGACGGCGTGGAGATCATCCTGCCCGGAAAGTTCGCGAACAAAGCCGTCGACATGCTGATGAAGAACGTCGGCAGCGGCGATGATGCTGCGATCAAACCAGCCGGGCTCGGCGCTCGCGATTCGCTTCGCCTCGAAGCCGGCATGGCATTGTACGGCCATGAGATCACCGAAGAGATCGATCCCGTCTCTGCCAACCTCGGGTTCGCGATCAAGTTCAATAAGGGCGACGACAATCCGGAGATCGGCCGGTTCATCGGGCAGGACGTGATTGATCGACTCCACACCGAAGGCACCGCGCGTCGACTTGTCGGACTGGTGCTGGAAGGTCGTCGCGCCGCTCGACAGCACATGGATGTCGTGATCAACGGCACAATTGTCGGCGAGGTGACAAGCGGTTGCCTGAGCCCGACGCTCGGCACGTCGATCGCCATGGCCTACGTCGATGCCGCCAATGCCGATCCCGGCACGACCGTGGAGGTCGATCTCGGTCGACAGCAGATTCCCGCGACGGTCACGACACTTCCGTTCACTGCTTGATGCACATCGCGGCGGTGTTACTCCGCGGCGCCTGACGTGTCTTCGTCACCATCGTCGCGTGGCCAGTCCTGGCGCATCCAATCTTCGTAGTTGATGATCTGCGCTTCCGATGGATCATCCATGCGCTGCACGACCCACGAACCATCGGGCTCGCTGCCAAGGTCCAGCTCCATGGTGATCAGGCGGTCACGTCGGAAGAGCACGAGTTCGACCGTCTGTCCCGGCGAACAACCGTCGAGGCGATCGGACAACCCACCCGACGTGAGGCGACGACCGTCCATTGCGAGCACCTCATCGCCCGGCATGACGCCCGCTGCCGACGCCGGGCCGTCTGTGCGCACCGCGCGCACGGTCGTACGGCCGCCATCGCTCCCGAGATCGAGTCCCAGATATGCGCGTCTCGGCATGTCATCGGAATCCCAGTCTTCATCGCTCGGATCGAAGACGACCTCAAGGCCGAGCGTGCCGATGATGCTGTCGAAGTCGAGATCATCCGTACCTGCAATGTACTGCCGGTGGAAAGTCGTGAAGTCACGGCCGGACAACTCTCGAGCCGTCACGAGCAGATCGTCGGTGGTGAATCCGGGACCGCTCAACGGAAACCGCTCGTACATGACGCGCATGAGGTCATCCATCGTGACCGTATTGTCGGTTGCGGCTCTGAGATGCGCATCCATGAGCAGGCTGACCAGCGCACCTTTGCTGTAGAAACTCACGGTCGAGTTCACACTGTGCGCAGAGCGCCGATTGAACTTCACCCACGCGTCAAATGATGACATTTCAAGGCTCTGCACCTTGCGGCCGGGGCGGCGACGAAGTCGATCGATACTACTGCTCAACATGCCGAGGTATCGGTCGGGCGTGATCAATCCCGTTCGAGCCAGCGTCAAGTCGTCGTAGTAGCTGGTCGTGCCTTCCGCGACCCAGAACAGCTCGCAGACATTCTCCTGCTGGTAGTCATACGGATGAATGCATGCTGGACGAAGCTGCTTGACGTTCCACGTATGAAAGAACTCGTGCGACACGAGGCCGAGAAACCGCGTGTACGCACTGTCATCTTCGAGCGATGAACGTCGAACCTGCATGATCGTCGAGTTCAGATGTTCAGTGCCACCACCACCACCGCCGTCGACGTGAATCATGAAGACATACCGCGAGTACGGGAACGCTCCGAAAATCGACCTCTGATGCTCAACGATCGCCGTAAAATCTTCGACCAACTGCTTACCGTCGTAGTCAGCATCGCCCCATATCACGATCTCGTGCGGCACCGCATCAACATCGAACCGAAGCACATCGTGCACACCGACTTCGATCGGTGAATCCACGAGCACATCGTAGTTCGGCGCGGTGAACGAACTCGTCATGCCCGCAACCGGTTCGAGCCCGGTTGCCACGGTCCATTCCGCCGGCTTGATGAGATCGATGTCACTCGGCGAATCGCGATGCGCTTCAACATACATCAGTACGGATGACGGCGAGATGAACGCATGCGTGTCGTCAACGTGCCGGGTACGCGTCGCGATGTCATTGGCCCAGACGTCGTACGACACGGTGACCTGCGAAGCGCCATTGGTCGTCACACGCCACGAGCTCTTGGAGATCTTGCGAATCGGGAGCGGGTTTCGACCGCCGTCTTCCGCTCGAACGTTCTCGACGCCGCCGGCCATGTCGAGAATCTCGTATCGGCCTGGTCGCCACGTCGGCAGCATGACATCGACAGCGCTGCCATTGACATCCGAGATGACCATGTCGACGTTCAGCATCTGCTTCGGCGGATCAATCATGATGACGTAATCCACGGATGCACGCGAAGGCGCACTGACCGCAACGAGACAACTCATCATGAAGAATGCGGACATCAGTCGGCGCATACGAGAACTCCTCCGTGACGGATCAATCGGGCTCTGTATTGTGAAAAGGTACCGCGCCGAAGCGGTCGTGATGCGGAATCAGCCCGCTTTCGCGCGACGACCGCCTCGTGAGTGATCGGGATCCGGCGTCGTCCGGTTCTCACGGAAGAATCGGCTCGGCTTGTCATCGCGGAGCTGCGCTTCCAGTTTTCGCAGTGCTTCCACTTCGATCTGACGGACGCGTTCGCGGGTCAGGCCGACTTCCTCGCCGATCTGCTTGAGCGTGAGCGGTTCCTGACCTTCAAGGCCGAAACGCAGCTTGAGCACCCGCGCATCACGCTCATCGATGGAATCGAGAAGCTTCAGGATCGTCTGGAACTCCTCAGTCTGCGCGATCGAATCCTCGGGCGGTTCACATCGGTGATCTTCGAAGAGATCTGCAAAGTCCGCCGGTTCACCGTCTTCACCGATTGGTTGTGAGGACGAATTTGCGGCCTTCATGGCGCGACGAATGATCTGAAGCTTCTTCGGCGAGACGTTCATCGCCGCCGCGAGTTCCGACGCGATCGGCGGACGACCGAGTTCATCCTCGAGCGTGCGATGCGTCTGCTTCCAGCGGGCAATGAGTTCAACCATGTACGCAGGGATATGGATCGGCTGCACGGCGTTAATGAGCGTGCGCTTGATCGCCTGCTTGATCCACCATGATGCGTAGGTCGAGAACCGCGCGCCCTGTGCAGGATCGAAACCTTCCACGGCGCGAATGAGACCGATGTTGCCTTCTTCGATCAGGTCCGAAAGCGGCAGGCCACGGCGCACGTAATTCTTGCTGATCGACACGACAAGGCGCAGGTTCGCCTTGATCATGATCTGCTTGGCTTCCTGATCACTGTCGTTGATGATTCGCCACCCGAGGAACTTCTCCTCGTCCGGCGTCAACAGGTCGACTTCGTTGATCTGCTTCAGATACAACTGAAGATCGGATTGCAGCGGCGCTCGCCCCATACCGTTCCTTCACCCCGGCGCGATCGGCGTTGTTCACGCCCTGGCCGGCCAACGAGACACATCACTGGCTGGTGTCCCGATGAACCTCGTGGCGTATGCCTCGATGATTCACGAGTGGGTCGGCCGATGCCGCCCGCTCCTCCCAACCGTATGCTACCGCCTCGATTCACTCGAAACAATCGAAGTTTCTCGGACGTACCGAGGACCGCCTGTGCCGCCCTCGTCTTCCTTCTATACGCTGCCTTCGACTGTTCTGATCCCAACCTTGAGCCGACCGTCCCGGTCTGCCGCGTGCTGCGGCGATACAACCGTCCGGTCCGGTAGAATTGATCATCATGCCCACCGACGACCTCACCGCGTTCCTCGAAGCCTGGCCGCACGAATCCGGACGCGTCAACGCCCGCCTGATCGATGGCGACGACAGTCGACCGAAGCTTCAGGTGCGAATCGATCTCGGCGTGCTCCAGCTCGAACGCGATGGCCGACCCGATGGACAGCGTCCTCATGGGGCAGAATCGCTGTTTCGGCACCATCAGCAGCGACATGAGGTCTACGTTCGCGATGTTGGTGCCTCCGCCGGGTTCGTCCTGTCGCCGGATGAATGCCGTGCCCTCCGAGAAGAAGCCGTCCAGCTGTACCACCGCTATGTTGCGCTGTTCGCACTCCAGGAATACGCGCTGGTGATCAGAGACACGACTGAGAGCATCGCGATGTTCGATTTCTGCCGCGACTACGCCGCCGATCCACGTGATCGGATGATGCTCGAACAGTTTCGCCCGGGCGTCATCATGACCCGCACCCGAGCCGAAGCGGAACTCGCGGTCGCCAACAATGATGCCCGCCGCGCACTCGACATGATCGACCGTGGCCTGAATGACCTGCGAGCGGTGTATGACGAGCATCGGCCGCCCGGCGAGTTCGAGCAACTCAACGAGGTGCAACTGCTCCGCGGCATGCGCGATGCACTGGTCCCGAAACTCCCTATGAGCCCCCGGGCAGAGCTGATTGAACGCCTTCGAGCGGCCATCGACGCGGAAAACTACGAACTGGCCGCGATTCTTCGCGATGAACTTCGAATCATGCGGGACTGACGTTCGGTCGATGTCCTGCGGGTCCGCCGGCCAGCACGCAGCGCCGTTGACCGCCAGTGACCTATCCTGTTTATGTTTATGCAGCCTCGCCTCAAGCCGACCCGCGGAGAGTTCCGATGGCAGCGGATGTGTCCCGATCTTCCGCCGAAACGACGACCACTGATGATGCGACTGACGTCTCTGATGTCATGCTCGTGGGTGATCAGCGCGTCAAACGAATTCTGCCGTGGGTGCTGTCGATCGCGATTCACGCCGTCCTGATCGTGATGGGCTTCTTCGTCACCTGGACCGTCGCCTGGCTTACGTCGGATGATGACAGCACGCTCGTCATCGCGGACTTCGATGCAATCACCTACACGCCGGTGCAGGCCATGCCGCTCGATCCGCTGGAGACCGAGTCGCTCCCGTCACAGGATGCGGTGAACATCGAATCCCTGGATGACCTGGTCGATGCGATGCAGGACCAACTCGACGTCGATCCGGTCCCGCTCATCTCATCGGCTTCGTCCGGCTCCGCGCCCGCGCCGTTCACGCTCGATCCCACGCCTGCCGGCGCAACGTTCGTCGGTCTTACGGCCTCGAACGCTCGACGCGTGGTGTACGTCATCGATGCGTCCGGCTCCATGATCCGATCGTTCCCCATCGTGCTCGATGAACTCACGCGCTCGCTGCGCGGACTCTCGGAAGAACAGAGCTTCGGCGTGGTTTTCTTCCAGAAGAACGATGCGATTGTCGTCCCGCCAACGGCTCGCCTGCGCACCGGCGGCGCTGGACAAGCGGATACCGTGCGCGAGTGGATCGATGCCAACGTCATCCCGGTCGGCCGTTCGAACCCGATGGCCGCC
>JBCCFX010000019.1:0-29589 GCA_039029515.1 Planctomycetota bacterium | reverse complement strand
GTCATGTCGATGCAGACACGAAACTCGACGGCCATCGTCACCTGCGTCTTCCTGCTCGCGCTGGGCCTCCGCGTGCTGTACTCCGAACAGTTCACGCCGCGCGAGTCCTCAGCGGCCATGAGCTCGTCGCCGACCGAGATTTCCATCTCGGGCATCATTCACGACTTCGCCCCGACCCACCCGGATTTCGGCGTCGTTCCCGTCGGGGGCTACGGCCACTACGCAGGCAACATTGCCGCGACGCTCGACTCCACACCGGAATTCATCGGGCTCGGCGCTGATGCGTTTGCCGTCCTCCCCCCGCCGGTCCCGACGTTCGAAGGACCGTGGGGATACGAGACGGCATTCGCCAATACCGTCGACGACGAGAAGGACAAGCAATTCGCGGTCCAGCTCAACCTGACCGGCGCGGTCATCGTGAAGAGCATCACCGCGTACGTCGGCATGAACGACAAGGACGTGCGCTACGCGATCTACACCGACAACGCGGGTGAACCCGATGCGCTGATTGTGCAGTCCGCCAAGGCCGAGTCGGAAGAAGACTCGATGGCATGGCTGTCCATTCCCATCTCCGATACGTATCTCGATGCGGGCACGTACTGGCTCGCGCTCGCCCTGGAAGACAACGACCAGAGGTACGCGTACGTCAACTCGGGCGGCAACGCGCGCGTTCGTTCAAACGATGCCGTCGACGATGGATATGTATCGTCGTGGGGCACATCGACCGAGACGACGGCGCGCCGTCTTTCCATCTATGCCTCGACGATCAGCGCTGCCGGTATGACGCAGATTGGACAGACATCACCGTTGTCGACCAATAAGGACAACGTCGACGACAAGCAGATCGCCGTGCCGATCGTGATGCCCGAAGACGGCACGATTCTCAGCATCAGCGCCTACGTCGGCGAAGAAGACCGAGATACACGTTTCGCGCTGTATACAAACGATGGCAACAAGCCCGGCACTCTCCTCGCTGAAACCGCGAAGGAAGAGACCCAGAACAACGGTCTCGGTTGGCTCACGCTGTATATCGATGACACCGATGTCACCGCCGGGACCTACTGGATTGCCATGGTGCTGGAAGACAATGACCAGACGATTACGGTCACCAGTAGCGGCGGCACCACGCATTACCGCAATCACAGTGACGCCGCGGACGACGGGTTCTACTCATCGTGGGGTTCATCCAATTCCACGACCGCAGAGCGCGTCGCGATGTACGCGACATACACGACCGATGTGCCGGACGTGATCTATCCGGGTTTCAAGGTCACCGATGAATGGCGCGATGCCGTTGGTCGAGCGATCTCACCGCAGATGGAAGGACTCGGCGCGGACGCCGTCGTCGATTTCGAAATCGTCGAAGACACCGTGATTCCCGATGAGAATTTCGCGATCGAAGTGCGCGTGCTCGGTGGCGCAATTCAAAGTGGTTCCACCGGCTATCACGTGCCGGTCACCATGCAGGTCGGTGTCGGTTCGGGCTATGCCGCACCGTTCGGCCCTTACAACGATGCGGTCAACGGCAATCTGAATGATGATCAGGGCGTGACCTGCAACAGCAACGGCACAAACCCGCGTTGCGCAGTGATTCCGGGACCGTTTTCGCCCGGCACGCCGGTCAACGTTCATTGTCGAAGCTGGGGACTTGAAGGCATCGATGGCTGTCTGCCGGCGAGTTGGGATGTCAACATGGAAGTGAATTCCGACGACAACACCAATCAGGTCGCAGTACTGCGCGATGGTGATCCGGTGCCGTCGATTCCTGCGCTATACAACCAGGCATCGATCGCGGACTACATCGAAGACTACGTCGATCTTGGTACCAACACGATGAATCTCGGCGTCAACCAGATCATCTACCTCTTTGAGGTCGGCAGCAGTGGCGGTTCATCATCCGCGGACTTCCAGGATCTCGTCGTCCTCGTCACGCTTGCGAACAACGCCACAGGATTGTGCGGCTCATCCGGCTCCGGTTCCGGCACCTCACTGTGTGGCACCGCGTTCGGCGACACGACCGGCACCGCGATTCCCGCGGGGACGATCGACGCCAGCGGCGGCATTTCATCCGCGGCATCGTTCAGCGAGTGGTTCACCGCCGTACCCAGCGTCAACCTCAGCCTGCTGCACACGATCACGCTCGTCGATGATGGCACTGGTGTGTACGAGTACATCACGCCGGACTTCACGCCGATTGACGGCGCCGGCCTCGGCAACTTCGGCGCATCGTTCAATCACTTCTTTACGTACAACTTCAAGGCGGACTTCATCTACCAGTCGTGTGGCGGTCAGTTCATCGAGTTCGCCGGCTCTGACGATGCATGGTTGTTCGTGAACGATCGACTGGTGATGGATCGCGGCGGTATTCTCCCGCTGAGCGCGCAGTACGTGGACATGGATCGCCTCGGCCTCACGCCGGGCGAAGCGGTGACGGTGGACTTCTTCTACGCCCAGCGACAGACGTCCGACGCGGCGTTCGAGCTGCGCACGAACATTCCGCTGGAAACCAAGGGCATGGTCACGGTCACCGACCTGTTCGATTGATTTAGCGCGAGGACTACACGAGTGACGAGTTGAGGGCGGACTTCATGGCTCGGCGCCCGTCACCGTAGGCCGGTTTCTGCAGAACCCGGCCTACTTGAACTGCCATCTGCCTTCTGCTTCATGCCTTCTCACTCGCCCGAACTGTCCGGCTGGCCGAGTCGGTCCACGATCTTCAGCGCGCGTCGACCGCGGTGCTGACCGATCTGCGCCCGGAACTTCGGCACGCCTGCGGCATGCACCACCACCGGCTCGGATGCCAGCTTCGGCGTCGCGAGAATGTCGCCGACTTCCAACTGTCGAAGATCGGCCAGCGTGATTGACGTTTCCGCCAGCTCGGCCTTGAGTTCGATCTGCGCCCGACTCAATCGTTCCGCGATCATGTCTTCGGACTCATGATGCAGATCATCCTGACCCGTTGCGAACCAACTCTGTGAACTCAGGTCTTCCATCAACGGTTCAATGACGTTGAACGGAATGCACAAGCTCATCGTGCCGGCGCGACTCGTCAGCTTGATCTCGAAGCCAAGGACGACCACCACTTCGTTCGGCGGCACGATCTGCACGATGTGCGGGTTCGACTCCATCTCGCCCAGCGAGAACGTCATCGGCTTTACGCCTTCCCAGGCCTCGGCGAGTGCGCCCATCGCGCGTTCGAGAATCGTTCGGATCAGCCGGCGCTCGATGACGGTCATCGACCGTTGTGGCACGAAGAGATCCTGATTGGATCCGCCGAGCAGACGATCGATGATCGGATAGATGATCAGTGGCGACAGCTCCAGACAGATCTGTCCATCGAGCTTGTCCGATTCCACGAGGTTAAAGCTGGTCGGGTTCGGCAGCGAGCTGATGAACTCGAAGTACGTCATCTGCTCGGCGTGCGCGACGCGGACCTCGACGATCGCCCGCATGAATCCCGACAACGATGCCCCGAAGTTCCGCGCGAAGGTTTCGTGCAGCGTCTGCAGCGACCGCATCTGGTCCTTGCTAATGCGTTCGGGCCGCTTGAAGTCGTAGTCCCGGATTTCGACATCTTCGAGGTCCCGACGATGCCGGGAGAAGATCTGCTGTTCGTTGCTCTCAGCCGCGGGCTCATCGGTGGAGACGGCACTCAGCAGGGCATCAATATCTGATTGATCGAGGATGTCCGACATCGGCGGCTCGGGCTCGCTTGGGCTTTGGCCGGCAACCCGGCAGAAGTCGGGAAGAACCGGCGTATCGTCAGGGTTACGCCCGAGAGCAATCAGACGGTATGCTCGGACGTTGCTTCGGGTGCGACCAACCGCCTTCGGACGGTGTGGCCGCAATGAGTTATCGGAGCTTTGGAGGCCGGTCCTTGAGGGGCCGACCCGGGAGAAACGCTGATATGTCAGCATTTGCGCGGTTTGTGCTCGTTCTCGCCATCCTGGTCGCCCCCGCGACGGCGTTCGCCCAGTTCGATTTCACCCCCTCCGGCAAGCCGGGGTCGACGGACGCGTGGGCAGAGCGCGAGGACGAATTCGGATTCCTGTCCCGTGCGGTCGTCGAGACATCCATCGAATCCCTCCCCACCATCGAACAGGGTGGCAACCTCCCCGTCGCTCTGACCATCGATCTCAAACCAGGCTGGCACGTCTGGACGAACCCCCGCGAACTCCCTGAAGGCGTCGCGGTCTTCATGGAAGACACGCTGACGAACATCGAGCTGCAAGGCGATGCACCCGCAGGCGTCACGGTCGGGCTTGGCAATGCCGTCTGGCCGGACATGCATGAAATGGTTGCGAACTACGAAGGCGAGATGAAAACGTACGCCGTCTTCGAAGGCACGAGTCCGGTGTACATTCCAATTCAGGTCGCCGACGATGCACCGCTCGGCGAGATGACGCTGACGTTCGTCACCGCATTCCAGTCCTGCGATGACAACGGCTGCAAAGCACCGGATGAAGAACAGGTTTCGATCACATTCGAGATCGTCGCCGCCGGCGCCGGTGCTGACACCGAACTCACCGGCACGCTCGCGAACTTCCCGATGGATCTGTTCGGGAGTGACACACCGCTGTCAACCACAGCGCAGACCACGATTTCCGCCAACGGCGCAACCGGTGCGAACATCACCGGCGGCTTTCTTGGCCTGCTGTTCCTCGCCGGGATCGGCGGCATTCTGCTGAACTTCACGCCGTGCGTGCTGCCGGTCATTCCGATCAAGATCATGGGACTCTCGCACAGCGCGGGCGGCAACCGGCGCAAGACGATGGTGCTCGGCCTCGCCATGGCGGCCGGCGTGATCGCATTCTGGATGGTGCTGGGCACGCTTGTCGCGACGATCAGCAACTTCTCGACGAACCAGTTGTTCCAGATCCCCGCGTTCTCGATCAGCGTCGGCGTCGTGATCGCCATTCTGTCGATCGGCATGTGTGGTCTGTTTGCAATTCAACTGCCTCAGAAGGCGTACGCATTCAACCCATCGCATGACACGCTGACCGGTTCATTCCTGTTCGGCATCATGGCCGCGGTCCTTTCAACGCCGTGCACCGCACCATTCATGGGCACGGCGATCACCGCCTCCATCGGACGCAGCAGCGTGTTCGTGCTGCTCGTGTTCTTTGCGATCGGACTCGGCATGTCATTGCCGTACCTGATTCTGTCCGCGAACCCGAAGCTCATCGAGAAGATGCCGCGCACAGGCCCGGCCAGCGAACTGCTCAAGCAGATCATGGGCCTGCTCATGCTCGCAGTTGCGGCGTATTTCATTGGCATCGGCGTCAGTGGCCTGTTGCAGCAGCCGGGCTTCGCGGCAAGCCGTGCGTACTGGTACTTCGTGGGCTTCTTCTCCGCTGTCGCAGGTGGCTGGTTGCTGTACCGCACATTCCGGTTGAAGTTCAAGATTCCAAGCAGGCTTTTCTGCACCGTCGTGTCGGTGTTCATGGTCGGCTTTGGCGTGTATTTCTCCGTCATCATGACCGCCAAGGGACCGATCGAGTGGATTTATTACACGCCGGAACGATTGCAGGCGCAGCTCGATGAAGGCAATCCCGTCTTGCTGAAATTCACCGCCGAGTGGTGTGCGAACTGCCACCTGCTCGAACGATCAGTGGTCGATCGACCCGAAGTCGTCGCGCACATGGCCGCGAGTGGCATCATTCCCATGAAGGTCGACATCACCAGTGGTGATGCCGTGGGCAACGAGTTGCTCAACGAGTACTGGAAGAGCATTCCATATCTCGTGCTTCAGCGCCCTGACGGTACGGTCGTGTACAAGGCCGACTGGTATACGGTCAATGATCTTCTCAGTGCGTTTGATGAAGCATCATCAACGCCGATGGCGATCAACACAAACTAGGCATCCGGATAGTTCGCCATCACCTCGCCGACGCTGCGCTCATAGTGCAGTCCGCGTTCCAGTGGGAACTGCTTGAGACCCTCTTCGCGCAACGCCGGGGCGTGATCGCGCTCGTATCGATCAAACGCTGCCCGCGTCGGGAAGTGATAGCGCACTTCGCACGTCAGCGGATCGCCATCGAGTTGGACGACGGTCGCATCGATCGCGCCGCCGGCGATGACATCCGCGAGATGTTCGCGCACCAGCCAGGCGATCCACTCCGCACCAACCATCGGATCATCGAATCGACATCGAACGGTGTACGCGATCATGGCGTGTTTCCTCGTGATACCTGACGAATGCGGTGCTCGAGTCGAGCCCGCGCCGATGCCGGCATCTGCTTGAGTTCATCCAGTTCAAAGTTGTCGTTGTTCGTCAGCGCCGTGGTGTAGGCAGCGACAGCGGCATCGAACTCGCCGAGATCCCACCGGAAATCGCCGAGACGGACGAAAATGTCCACGCCGTTGATGTCGATGCTCGACGCGACGTCCATGCGACCAACAGCACGGCGCAGAAACTCCGGATCTTCCAGTTGCTGCGCCATCTGGAGTTCGATGCTGATGAGCAGCATCAACGATGCGACATCACCGTGATCTGTCCAGGCGCGCTCCGAGATCTCTGCCGCGTCAAACAGCAGCCCAACCGGCGTCGTACCATCAGGCGGCGCCGTCACCAGCCGTAACTGCCGAGCGCTGTCGTTCAGCGGCTCGACATACACCGGCCACGCGTTGTACGCATCCGACAAGAGCGCTGACGAATCGCGCCGCGCCGTCAGCAATGCCGCATCGACAATCGGTTCGAACGCCTGGACCGGGCCATCCGGCGTCTGCTGCTCCACCGCGTTGGGCGTGAGCATTCGTGCGGCATCGGCAATCATCCGGTGCTGCGCTGTCGCGTGTCGCGCTCCGGTCCATACGACGTACAACGCCAGCACGACGACCGCGGCGCCCATGGCGATTGCCGCCACACCGCGCACGCCGTGATCGCGAGCCCGACCCGTGACCGCTAGCATTGCGAGCGCCCACGCCACCGCGCCGTGCGTGAAGAACGTCATCTCGATCAAGCCGTGGACGACGAGCGCGAGTAAGCCCGCACCGAGTGCGTAGCGTCCGCCGTTCGTCCACGCCTTGGCGATGGTCGGCGTAAGTAGCGCTGCGATGACCATCGCGCTGCCGACCGCGACCTGGCGCACGATGATGTCGACGACTTCAATCGCCGCGCGCATGTCCACGATGATCGAGATCGATCCCGCGCCTCCGAGCACAAGAACTGCAATCCACCACCGCAATCGCACGGGCATCGCCGCATCGGGTTCGCCGTCTTCGTCCTGCCGATTTGCCTGGACGAGCCAGATGATGACCAGCGCGACCCATGCCAGGCCGAGCGCGCCGAGTGATGCCCACCAGTCCGCGATCATGTTGTGCGCGCTCGCGGGATCTTCGGGGCTGCGCGGCGGACGGTTCTCGATATACGCGCGCTGAAAGTCATCTGGCCCGACACCCGCTATCGGGGCATCGGCGATCATCGATGCCGTGCCGTTCAGATAATGCCAACGGAAAAGCAGGCTCTTATCACCCGCGAACTGCTCTGGAAGCACCGTGCCGCGCACGACCACGCCGATCAGCGTCAGCAGGAGGACGGCGATCACGATGGTGCCTCCCCGCGCACGCAATGGCGCAGCCCATGCAACGTATCGCGCGGTGAGCCACGCAAAGCCCACAAGCATTGCGAGCCATGCGCCCTTGGAGCCGGTGAAATACAGCAATCCGAGCGCCGCAAGCGCCATCAGAATCAGCAGCCCGAGTTCGCCGCTCGAGACTTTTGCGCGCTCCGCGGCGTACGACAGCCCGATGCCGGCGACCGCGCAGAGCGCCAGCAGCGATCCGAGGACATTCGTCGTGCTGAACCAGCCGCGCGGCTGCGCCTGGCGCAATCTCCGTTCGTAGATTAACGCGGACGATGATTCCGGATCCCAACCTCGACTCGCAAAGAACTCGTCGCGATGCGCTTCGAACTGCGCGACCGTTCGGTCGTGTTCCACCGTCAGTTGAAGCACGCCGCGCGCCATCGGCAGCAGCAACGCGCCGAGCAACAGCGCGATCAACACGGGTCGCCAGAAGTCAGCCCGCGCCACGTGCGCGACCGCCACCGCGGCGAACGCTGCGGATGTCCATGACATCCCGCGCCAGAGGTCCAATCCATCGTTCGCACCGTGCCAGATGACGATCGGAACCGGCAACGCCGCCAGCAGCCACAGGCGAAGATCGAGGCCGCGACCAAGCGTGCCTTCCAGCGTCAACACGATGCCGGCGGCGATCAGCAGCACAACATCGAGCCACAGACTCTCCGCCATATTCATCCCGGCCAGCGGTTCGATATCGAACGCGGGATCCACGTCGAACCACAACTGCGGCACAAAGAGCACTGCGATCCGTGCGCAGATGATCAGCATCAGCACAATCACCGCAATCACGTGAACGGTGCGTCCGAGCACGAGGCGGTTCACGATGATTGCTCCCGATCGCGCTGCGCGATGTGGCGCGTCGATCGTTCCACAAGAAGGATGACGAACAACACCGTCAGCGTCTGCACGCCGACAAGCATCGCCTGCCACCAGACGAGTCGACCGAGGCTGATGCCGCCAATGCCGGTCACCAGCGCAGCGCCGCAGATCGTGAGCACCGCATCCCGCTCACTGAGACCGCGCATGACGAGTCGGTGCGAGAAGTGCTGCTGGTCACCGACGAACGGGCTTCGTCCCTGGCTCAGTCGTAACGCCGTCACGGTGATGAAGTCATAGAGCGGAATCGCGAGGATCACGATCGGCATGAACACGCCGTACCACGCGGTGCCGAGCGCGTACTCGGGATCGGTGCTGTCATAGAAGGTCGTGCGCGCTGTCAACACGGCAAGCAGAAAGCCAAGCACGAGTGAGCCGCCATCGCCCATGAAGATTCGCGCGGGCGGCCGGTTGAACACGAGGAATCCGATAAGTCCGCCGATGAGCAGCGCGAGCGTGGCGGCGATAAACCATTGCGCGTTCACAAGCGTGGCGATCATCAACAGCGCGGCCGCGACAAGACCAACGCCGCCGGCGAGGCCATCCATGTTGTCCATGAAGTTCATCGCGTTGGTCACGACGATGATCCACAGGATCGTGACCGCGCAACTGCCGATCGGACCGAGCAGTTCGAGCAGTCGAACATCAAACGCAATCACCATGACCGCCGCCGCGCCGATCTGCACGATGAGTTTCGGCCATGGCGGCATGCCACGCCGGTCATCGATCAACCCCATGATGTGCAGGACGGTCAGGCAGCCGAGCAGGCCGGCGATCACCGGCACGGAACTGCGCAGGCGTTCAACATGATCCGCAAGACCGCTGATCCGGTCAGCGAGCGTATCGATCGGACCGATGAGCACCAGCAGCAGACCGATGAGCATAGGAATCGCAACGGCGAGGTAGATCGCAATGCCGCCGATGTTCGGCACGCGGCGCAGGGTCTTCTCGTGTCCATCCGCGCCTTCGGAGTCGAGCGTGCCCATCGCGTGACCGGCACGGACGAGCCACGCGGTCATCGGCAGGCTGATCGCGATTCCGAGGGGAATCAGTGCGAGAATCGGAATGACGAGCGGCGGCATGTCGGGCATGGTATCGGGACGACCTGTGCAGCGCAGATAATCAGGAGTCCGGCGCGCTGCCTGATCGCCTTTCGACAGTACGATACGACCTGCAGGAAGGGTTCGTCGTTCATGAAGTCCATCACCGTCTATTGCTCATCGTCCACCACGCTTGATCCCGAGTTCCATGACATGGCCGAAGCGGTCGGTCAGGACCTCGCGCAGCGAGATCTCACTCTCGTGTACGGCGGCGGATCGGTCGGTCTCATGGGCGAAGTCGCCGACGCGACCGCGAACGCGGGCGGCAACGTCGTCGGCATCATCACCGAATACCTGCTCGACCGTGAACAAGGCCGCAAGGATTGCGATGAACTCATCGTGGTCAAGACCATGCGCGAACGGAAGTCACTGCTCGCGGAGCGCGGCGATGGCTTTCTCATTCTTCCCGGCGGGTTCGGCACCTACGAGGAGTTCTTCGAAATCCTCGTCGGACGATACCTACGCGAACACGACAAGCCGATCGGCATCGTGAACTGGCTCGGCTACTTCGATCCGTTCATGGACATGGTCGAGCACGGCATTCGCCACCACTTCATCCCGCCGACGATGCTGGAGTTGTTCTTCCTCGAGAACGATCCGCATCACGTGATCGATGAAGTGTGCAAGGCTGCGGTCGTGTAAACGCGACCTATTCCTCTTCGTCCAATTCCGCCATGATCTCGCGCCATGCGGCCAACAGGCTGTTGAAGTCATCAACGATCTTATTGAATGCTGCAGGATTCTCTGATCGCGTGTGTGAGCGAACTTTGTTGAGGATCTGAGCATCGGCTTCGATGCGCAACAGGACTGCATCCGGCTCATCGAACGAATGCTGGAACATAATCCGTTCAATCTTCATGATTCGGCGGCGCGCCTTGTTCGATCGAGTCACGTATTGATTGACGACCTTGCGCATGTCGTGCACGCGCTGCGCATTGCCTTCATCGAAAGCGCTGGACATCTGCTGGAGCGCAACGAGCAGCACATCGAGTGATTGAAAGTACACGACGAGTTCTGTAAACAACTGCTCAAGCCGACGATCGGTCTCGCGGTTGTACTTCAGCACGGTGTCTTCGAAGGGCACGAGCCGGTAATCGTCGTGACCGAGGTAATCGTTGATAACGTTGTCCATCAGACGAGTCGAGCGTGTGACGATCTCCCAGTCCTTCGCCTGCTGCGCGGTCATCGTGAGCACGGTGCTCTCGGTGTCGACATGTTCCCAGTCATCGCCGGTCTTCGGTTCGGTGGTCCGAAAGCCGCCGGTCGGCGACCACCACAATTCCGTGTCCTGAATCGTCATCGCCTTCACGACGTCGTACGGATGACCACTCGATTCCATGTACCGACGTTGTTTCGCGTGATGCGGCGACGCGAACTTCGCATCGACCGCGTCGATGCCATTTTCGCCGTCGGTGATCATGACCGCCGCGCCGATGCGTGCCTGCGGATGAGCGTATACCTTCGGACATGTCATCGTGATGATTGCGGCAGCGCTCAACGCATCGCGTACGTAGGCAATGACCGGCACATCTTCGCGACATTCGATGATCATCTCGCAGATCGCTTCCATCTCGGTCACGTAACCGCCGGGACTCTCGACATCGAGCACGATGAGCGCTGCGTTCTGTGCTTTCGCTTCTTCGAGGCAATGCTCGAACTGCGCCGCGAAGATCGAATTCTCCACGCCGTCCCAGCCGATCACGCCGTGCAACGGAATGACAACGACCACCGCGCGATCGTCGTGGACGAGGGCGTCCTCAGGCAGGACCACCGGCATGCCGTGATCGGATTGATCGCCCGGTTCTTCGTCGAATTCGAGAATGATGTCTTTTCGGTACGGCACATTGACCCAGCGTCCATGCACCTGCGTCCTGATACGGATCGTGTGGAGATCGATGTCGATGATCTCGCCATACACCGTTTCACCCGTCCGCAGCGTGATGGATTCGGCAGCCGACCACGTCGCCGTCAGGCAGACAAGCAATATTCCGAATAGCCCCGCACATCGATGCATGAATCACGCCTCCCAGAACGACCCGACCAATGTACGGGTTTTCGCGTCCCGATCAACGATCGAATCTGATCGGAGACCGATCGATCACGGCAAAAACTTCCATCTCAGACCGGGGATTCGTGATGCCGACCGTGTGTTGTCTTCCGGGTCGGCATGTGCCGGCCAACAGCAGGAGATGAACCATGACGATCAGAACAACATCATTCATGTGCCTGATGGCCACCGGTCTGACCGTGCCGGCACTCGCCGGTGGGAGCACGCTCACGGTGCCGACGGACTTCCCGACCATCCAGGTGGCGATCCTCGCGGCCGGCAATGGCGACACCATCGACGTGATGCCGGGCACGTACTTCGAATCCCTCGACTTCGGGGGGAAGGACCTGACGCTCCGCGGTGTCGGAGGCTCGGCGTCGACGATGATTAGCGGCGCGACCGTGTTTCGCCCCATGGAATTCGATCAATCGGAAGTGGTCACGGTCGAAGGCTTCACGCTTCTCGACGGCCTTGCCACCGGCGATGGCGGCGCTGTGCGCATCGTCAATAGCACGATCACGTTCAACGATGTCGTGTTTCAGGACAATCACGCGGGCCTGAACGGCGGCGCGATCAACATGGCCGACGCAATCACGACATTCACCGCGTGCCGATTCGCCAACAACACGTGTGCCGGTGGCCGTGGCGGCGCGGTGAATGCGGACAACTCGCGCATGACCTTTGAGAACTGCGATTTCGAAGCGAACATCTGCGAGACGCTGACCGGCGGCGCGATTCAGTCTGACGACAGTCAGCTTACGATCACCGAGAGTGTGTTCTCCGGCAACATCGCGTTCCTCGACGGTGGTGCGATCGAGTTCCTTAATTCGTTCAACGGCAATTCAGCGGCCTTTCCGAACACGGTCACCAACAGCGTGTTCGTCGGCAACCTGTCCAACGGAACCTCCGGCCTGCAGCGCGGTGGCGCGATCTTCACGTTGAACGGCGCTCGCCCGACCCTGACCCAGTGCCTCTTCGTTGACAACGTGGCCACCGATGAAGGCGGCGCGCTGTGGTTGTTGACCAACGAGTTCACCGCCATCCGCCAATGCACGTTCTACAACAACGCTGCCAACGTCGGTGGTGCGATCTTCAGCGCTGGCATCAACGGTTACGTGTGCGTGAATTCCATCTTTCGTGAGAACGAAGCCTCCGGCGTACCGAATGATATTGTCGGTCCGGGCTCTGCAACGTACTGCGTGCTGTCAATCCCGTTCGCGGGCACGGGGAATATCGACGCCGATCCGTTGTTCGTCGATGCCTTGAACGGTAACTTCCGTCTGACGAGCGGTTCGCCGGCGATCGATGCCGGGAACACGCCGATCGTCCCATTCGATCTGAGTGCGGATCCTGACGGCAACATCCGTGTGGTGGCCGCATCAAACGATGCGGCTGACACACTCGCCGGCGTCAAGGCGTGGGGACTTGGCGTAGACGTTGGCATCTACGAATTTCAGCCGGAAGACATCGGCATCGATTCCTGCCCTTCCGACATCACACCACCGGGTGGCAATGGCATTGTGAACATTGACGACCTCCTGAAGGTCATCAACGACTTTGGTGCCTGTCCACCCGCGTCGTAAGCACACGCGACACGGCAATACGCGCTCAGCCATGTGGAATGGACGACGGACGGCCTGCGATGCGGGTCGTCCGTTGTCATGCAGGCTCGCGGGTATCATCCAGCCATGCCCGAGACGCTCGGACTGATTGCCGGCCAGGGGAAACTGCCGATTCTCGTGGCCGAAGGCATGCGGCGCGCCGGTCATCGCGTGTGCTGCGTCGGCTTGCGCGATCAATACGACCCAGCGCTGCCGGATGTGTGCGATGCGTTTCGAACGGTCGGCGTCGTTCGTCTCGGCGGCTGGATTCGCGCGTTGCGACGGTGGGATGTCAACGAGGCGATCATGGTTGGTGC
Organism: Planctomycetota bacterium; assembly: GCA_039029515.1. GTDB lineage: Bacteria > Planctomycetota > Phycisphaerae > Phycisphaerales > SM1A02 > JBCCFX01. The sequence goes on along the minus strand of JBCCFX010000019.1, from coordinate 16,065 downwards.
GGTCCGGAAGACGCGCGCCCACGATCCGCTTCGCGTCATCAAACAGATGCCCGATTGGCGCGCCGCGATGGTCTGGTATCGTCGCCTCCGTCATGACCGGCGAAACGCTGCGGTGCTTGCTGCCGTGGCCGATGAACTTGCTCGAAACGGAATCACGCTCATCGACTCCACGACATACATCCCGGATCACCTCGCGACGGTTGGCGTGCTCACCAGCGTGCAGCCAACCGCACAGCAACAGGCCGACACGACGTTCGGCTTCGACCTGCTGAACACGACGGTGGAACTCGACATCGGTCAGTCGATGGCGGTGCGCGATCGCGATGTCATCGCGGTTGAAGCCGTCGAAGGCACCGACCGGATGATTGACCGCGCGGGCGAACTCTGCCGCGCTTCCGGCTGGACGCTGATCAAGACGTCGAAACAGGCGCACGACATGCGTGCCGATGTCCCCACCATCGGCGTGGAGACGATCGAGCGTGTCAAGCGCGCGGGCGGCGGATGCATCGCCGTCGGCGCGGGTCGCGTGATCCTGCTGGACAAACCAGCGGTCATCGAGACCGCGAACCGTGAAGGTATCGCGATCATCGGCGTCGACACATCGTCGTGATCGATCCCCGGTTTATGCGTTCGCAGCGATATCAACGGTCCACGGCACGACTGCGGTGAACTCGATCATCAGCGCCTTGGTGTCGTTCCATGCGCTTGGTGCCATCAGGAGATCATCGCTTAGGCGAACGGTCAGCGGTTCAAAGCCGGTCAGTTCCAGCGGCAACGCCGGCGCTTTCGCATCGCGTTGTCCGACGAAGAACACCATGCCGTCGTAGCGCTTCGTGTCGGCCACATCATGTTCCGCCGTGGCCATGAGCGGCCAGTCGGACGGTACACCGACACGATCGAGCAACGCACGAAACGATGCCGGAATGACCGCATCGCGGTTCTCCCGCCAGTTGACGGCCTGCAGATCATCGGATGCGATCGTCGGTTGCGGCAGCGATGCGTACATCGCCTTCGTGGCCGCGGCGTCGACAAGAATGCCCTGGATTCCCGGAATCAGCATGTCCATAAGAACACCTCCAACTCGTATTCTTTGCATATGAACGAACCGCCGTCACGGCAATTTGTGTCACGAGCGGGAAAAAAACTCGCGCACGCGCTCGAAACATTCGATCTCGACGTGAGTGGAACGACCTGCGCAGACTTCGGCTGCAACGTCGGCGGCTTCACGGATTGTCTGCTTCAGGCTCGCGCTGCAATGGTTTATGCGATCGATACCGGCTATGGCACGCTCGCCTACACGTTGCGGCGCGATGAGCGCGTCATCGTGATGGAACGAACGAACGCCTTGCATGCCGATCCCCCGGAACTGGTTGATGTGGTTTCGGTCGATCTCGCATGGACGCCGCAACGACACGCACTGCCCGCGGCACTGCGCTGGCTCAAACCCGCCGGCATGGTGCTGACGCTCGTCAAGCCCCACTACGAGTTGTCGGAAGACGAGAAGCTGACGAAACTCATCGACGGTCGTCTGGATCCGAACGAGGCCAAAGCAGTGCTGGAACGGGTTCTGGAGGCGATGCCGGACTGGGGCATGCGACCCGAACAATGGACACGAAGTCCGCTCACCGGGGGCAAGAGCAGCCGAAAGGCCGCCAAGGCCGGCGTCGTCGGGTCGGGGAATATTGAATTCATGGTTCTCGCACGTCCTGAGGCCGATTCGACGAGCGCGTGAACACCGGATTTCAGCTAGAATACGGGTCTGTTCAACGGGCCGATCGAGCCCGCTGAGACCTCCGGTCAGGAGGTGGTTTCCAGGCATGGTGAGGACGTATGGCCGACACGCCGAAAACGCCTGAGGGCGCTGACGACACGACTGCAACGAACGGCACTGCCAATCTGGGTCACGTGGTCGATCTCGAGATCGATCGCGAGTTGCACGACAGCTATCTGACCTACGCGATGTCCACGATCATGGACCGCGCACTGCCGGATGTCCGCGATGGGCTCAAGCCGTCGCAGCGACGCATTCTCGTCGCAATGAACGACCTTGGTCTGTCGCCGGGCAAGAAGCACCGAAAGTGCGCCAAGATCTGCGGCGATACCTCGGGTAACTACCATCCGCACGGTGAGTCCGTCATCTATCCCACGCTGGTCAACATGGGCCAGGACTGGAAGATGCGCGTCGGACTCGTTCACAAGCAGGGCAACTTCGGCTCCATCGACGGTGATCCGCCGGCGGCGATGCGTTACACCGAAGCGCGCATGACCGCCGCCACGGTCGCGATGCTCGAAGATCTCAAACTCGACACCGTCGACTACCAACCGAACTACGACGAAACACGATCCGAGCCGAAGGTCCTTCCCGCGAAGTTCCCCAACCTGCTCGTGAATGGTTCGAGCGGCATCGCCGTCGGCATGGCGTGCTCGATGCCGCCGCACAACGTCGGCGAAATCTGCGATGCCATCATCGCCACGGTCGACAACCCCGACATCACGCTCGGCGAGCTGATGGAAATCGTGCCCGGCCCGGACTTCCCGACCGGCGGCATCATTCGCGGTCGACGCGGCATCGCCGAAGCGTACGCCACCGGTCGTGGTCGCATTCAGGTGCGCGGCCGGATGCATCAGGAAACCGTCGGCACCCGCGAAACGCTGGTGATCGATGAGATCCCCTACCAACTCGTGCAGAACGGCCTGATCGACAAGATGGTCGAGGCCGCCAAGTCCGGCCGCATTGCCGATATCTCGGACATCAAGAACTTCTCCGGCAAGGCGCACCGCACACGTATCGTGGTGTACCTCAAGCGCGGCGCCGATCCCGCGGTCGTCGAGAAGCAGCTGTACCAGTTCACGCCGCTGCAGAGCACCACATCGATCATCAACATTGCGTTGTCGAACAGCCGACCGCGCACGATGGGTCTCAAGCAACTCATCGTGGCGTACATCGAGCATCGTCGCGAAGTCATTCGACGTCGAACGGAACACCGACTCCGCGAAGCGAAGAAGGCAGCGCACAAGCTCGAAGGCCTGATCTACGCGGTCTGCGATATCGATGAGGTCATCGCGCTCATTCGCTCGAGCCGAACGCGCGATGAAGCAATCGAACGCCTCATGGAACGTCGATTCCAGATTCCGCCTGATCATCGGTACGCACCGCACGTCCCGGATGCGCTGATCGAGCGCAGCAACGAAGGCGATGGCACGCTGTTGACGCGTGTGCAGGCGGAAGCGATCGGTGGCCTGCGGCTGATCCAACTCGTCGGCCTGGAAATCGAGAAGCTGACCGGCGACTACGCCGAACTGCTCGAAGAGATCCTCGGCTACGAAGCGATCCTCGCGAACACCGGCCTCGTCGACGACATCGTCCGCGAAGACTGCCATGAAATGCGCGACAAGTTCGCCACGCCGCGCATGACGTCGATCGAAGATGTCGAAGACGACGGCTACGACATCGGTGACCTGATTCAGGAACACAAAGTCGTCGTCACCATCTCGCATCACGGCTACGTGAAGCGCGTCCCGATTGACACCTATCGCGAACAGGGGCGCGGCGGACGCGGCGTCAAGGGCACGACCTCGAAGGAAGGCGACTTCGTCGAGTACCTCTTCGTAGCCTCAACGCACGACGACCTGCTGTGCTTCACGAACACCGGCCGCGTCTTCAAGAAGAAGGTGTACGAGATCCCGGAAATGGCGCGGACCGCGCGCGGCCGGGCGATCATCAACCTGCTTGAACTGCGCGAGAACGAGCGCATTCTTGCGTTTGCCCCGATTCAGGATTTTGAGAAGTCCGAGGATTACCTGTTCTTCGCGACCGCCGCTGGCCGCGTGAAACGCACCGCGCTCAAGGATTACCGCAACGTCAATCGTTCCGGCATCATCGCGATCAACCTCAACGATGGCGATTCGCTCATCGATGTCGTCCACACATCAGGTGACGATCACGTCCTGCTCGCCACGACCGGCGGCATGGCGATTCGATTCAGCGAGCACGATGTCCGCGTCATGGGCCGCAGCGCCGCCGGCGTCAAAGGCATCGACCTTGCCGGCGACGATCGTGTCGTGGGCCTGATCCGCGTCACGCAGGGCGCTGACCTGCTCACCGTGACGGAGAATGGGTACGGCAAGCGAACTGCGTTGTCGGAGTACCTCGTGCAGTCCGAAGACGGCACGACCCGCGCGCAGAGCCGCGGCGGCAAGGGACGGCGCGATATTCAGACCACTGACCGCAACGGCACCGTCATGGGCATTCGCTGCGTGCATGACATCGATGGCCTCGTATTCGTCAGTTCCGGCGGCATGATCGTTCGAAGCCGAACCGGTGACATCAGCCGCATTGGGCGGAATACTCAAGGCGTGCGGCTGGTGAATCTCAAGAGCGATGATCGCCTGATCGCCGTCGCGCGCGTCGTGGAAGATGATGATGCAGACGATGCGACATCGGATGTCGCTGCGACCTCCGAAGAAGCGACGGCAGAGTGAGGAGTTGGTGAGATGCCCATCCACGTGTGGTCCGAAGACATTTTCATCGCGGAACTGAATGACGAGCCGGCGTTCTCCGAAGACATGGAGAACCTCGAACGACGTCTTCAGGAACGTGACGGCGATGCCCCGGATGTTGTCGTCAACATGAAGGGCATTTCGTACATCAACTCGTCGAACATCGCGCAGATCCTCCGCCTCCGCAAACGACTGGTGGCGGAAAACGGCCGGCTGCGCCTCTGTGCGATCGAAGATTCAGTCTGGTCGGTGATGATCGTGGCCGGCCTCGACAAGATCTTCGAATGTACTGACGACGTCAGCACTGCGCTCGCTTCGTTACAGCTCACCTGACACGAACGCGGGAGCTGTCACCATGGTGACGCTTCGACGAACCGACTACGAACCGCGCATCGAGATCATGCCACTGATCGACGTGATCTTTCTGCTGCTCACGTTCTTCATCTTCGCGATGGTGCTCATGGTGCGGGCGGAACTGCTGCCGTTCGAACTCCAGTCGTACGCCGCCGGTGAACCCGCAACACCAGCCGCAGCCATCACCATCAGCCTGGACCTTGACGGTTCGGTCTATGTGGATCGCGAGCTCGTCGACATCGACGACCTGCGCCAGGTCGTGATCTCCAAAGCCGATGAACTGCCGGACGCCAAGATCTATCTCGCCGTCGCCGAAGGGACAGGCACCACAGATCGCGCACCGGTGCTGACCGACCTCTGGGACCGCATGAAAGATGCCGGTCTTGAGATCTACTTCGTCGGAAAGCCGGCAGAAGGCGCTGACGCCGCCCCGTGACCGATCCTAGGATGAAGCGGATGGACGAACGTCGCCCACGTGCACGACTCGGAATGGCTATTGCGTTGTCCCTTGTGATGCACGCATTGGTCATCCTGCCGCTGTTCATGGCGACGCTCGAACCGCGCATCACGCGTTCGATGACCGATGCAGTGCTCACTGCACAACGCGCTGAGGTCGAGATTCCAGAAAACGAGGTCCAGCTCGGCATCGAAGAAAGTGCTGAGTCCACGCTCACATGGGTTGGCTACGACACGTACGAAGAACACATGGCCACGCTGTCTGCGGTGGAACAATCCGCATTCACGCTCTCACCTGAGCAAGGCGTCCCGACCGAAGTCGCGGGCGATCTTGAAGCGCCGACCACGCCGGTCGAAGCGGCGCAGCCAGTCGAAGCGCCGGAGACCGCGGAAGAAGTCGTCGATGCCTCATCGGAATCGCCGGAGGAGTCGGTGGAGGTCGAGGAACCGCTCGATGTCACTGCGACGAGCGAACCAATGCCGTCCGCCGTGCAGTCGATGATGGCCCTGTTGAACCTCGCCGAGAAGTTCGCTCCGGTGTTCGAAGTGGAAACGCCGGCTGATCCCGTCACGGACAAGCCTGTCACGACGCCACGCGAAACGCCACCCGCGACCGTCGCGCAGAACGTCACGCAACCGAAACCGGTTGCCGCCGCCGAACCACCGCGCCCCGCGCCGAAACCGGGTGACGAACAGGCGGATGAACCGTTGCCCGGTGAGGTATCAGACCGTCAGTCACCCGCAACAAGCACGGTGGAGTTCACGAAGATCAAAGCGGGCAAGACTGTGTCCGCGCAGGGCATGGAGCTCAAGCCGAAGAAGCCGGAACTGACGACATTTCAACGTCTGACATCCCGGCCATGCGATCCCGTTGTCCTGATGCAGTTCCGCAAGGATGGCACGGTGAAGCACGCCGAGATCCTCACCGCAAGTTGCAGCCCGGGTTTCGATGCGTCACTGCTCGCGAGCCTCTACGACTGGAAGGCGAAGGGCGAACCGATCGACGCGCTTGACGGCGATGAACTCGTGACCATCCGCATGCAGATTCTGTTGCAGTAGGACGTGAGTCGTTGGTCGATGGTCGTTCTTCGAATTCGAAGAATGCTCAACGCTTCAACATGTAGTGCAGGCATGCGTGCCTGCCGTGTTTGGTCGTGTGCGGACATCGACGCAATCTGTAGGGCGGACATACCTGTCCGCCGACGCCGTTCAACCGGCAGGCTGGCAAGCCTGCCCTACCACGACGTGAATTCCAAGCTCTGACAGCCGATAGCTGACGTCTGATCGCTATTAACGAACAACGTTCGGCTGCAGACGATCCTTCCACAGCGCGAGCTGTTCGAAGTTTGTCAGCCGATACTGCAACGGCGTGATCGTCATGTGTCGTTCGAGCAGCGCTTCGTAGTCCGACTCGGTTTCAGTGTGCGTGAATTCCATCCCGCTGCCGTTCGACCAGTAATACACCTGGCCGTAGGGACTCACGCGACGTTCGTACCCGTCCGTGCCCGCGGCGATGTTCATCTGCACGACACGCATCTCCGGCATCGGGGCGTCATCCGACTCCGTTCGCGGCACGTTGATGTTGATGACCGTGTGCGGATCAAGATCCCACTGAAGAACGGTATCGATGCCTTGTCGAGCGATCTCGGCCGCACGTCGATAGCGGATGTTCGAGCGATCACCCAGATGGAGACTGACTGCGATCGCGGGAACACCGAGGAACGCGGACTCGACTGCCGCAGCCACGGTGCCAGAGTAGATCACGTTGATGCCGACGTTGGCGCCGCTGTTCATTCCGCTGATCGTAATGTCGGGCCGCGTGCCTTTGCCGAACTTCTCTTCCCAGATCGCGCGAAGGGCGACCTTCACGCAGTCGGCCGGTCGCCCGTCGACCGCGATGCCGCTCATCGAGTCGGTGACGTTGACTTCCTGCGCCATCAGTGGCTGGGTGAACGTCACACCGTGACCGGCCGCGGATTGCACCGTTTGCGGCGCGACCACGAGGATCTCCCCGAGTCCCTGTAATGCCTCGTGCAGCGCAATGATGCCCGGCGCGTCGATCCCGTCGTCGTTTGTCAGCAGAATTCGCATGGCCGTAGTGTAGGCGGGATCGATCACCGCGGTTCGAGGATGTACTCCCGACCGCCCCACCGCACCGGCGTGCGTGACTCCAGATCAGCCGCCGCGTTCCGCATGATGCGACCGACCATCGCGCATCCTGCAGGATAGAACAGCGTCGACACGAGTGGCGCATCGGCAAGCCGGTAGATCCGAAGCAAACTGACAACCTGCAGGATGACCGTCAGCGCCATGAGGCCGAAGATCGCCGCGGCGGCCACGATATCGCCCACAAGCACGTTCGTGATGGTGCACACAATCGCGAACAGGATCAGCAGTGGAAGAAACAGTCCCAGCGCAAACAGGCGATTGCCGTGCTTGCGAAGTCGATTCGGTCGTCGATTACACGCCTCGATGAAGATCCGCTTCCAGCCGGCATGAAACGCTTCGTATGAACCGTACATCGACACCTTGAGCATGCCGTCCGCGAGCAGCACGCCGATCTTGCCGCCGGCGTTGTTCATCTCGCGGGCAAACGCGAGGTCTTCGAGCAGCGCATCGTGCACCGATTCATGTCCGCCGATCTTCTCGTACCACGACCGCTCGAACAACATGAACTGGCCGTTGGCGAACGGACGGAACTTGCCGGGCGGACCATTGAGCCGATGCATCGGAAACAACTTCATGAGCGACATCGACGCGACTGGTTGCGCCATGCGCTCGAATGCGCGCTCGACCGTTAACGTACTCAACAAGCTGAGCAGCGCATCGCCACGTTCGGCGGCCAGCGCGACGGACGCTCGAACCAGTTTCTCATCGAAGCCGGCATCGGCATCCGCAAACAACAGGTATTCGCCCGTCGCGCGTTCAGCGCCGATGCGCAAGGCGTTGCACTTGCCCGCCCAGTCATCCGGACAGGAATCGTTCTCGATGATGACGATGCGATCATCTTCTGCCGCATGTTTCTGGAGAATCGTCAGCGTGTCATCGGTGCAGCGATCGAGCACGAAGATGATTTCGAGATCGTCGTACTCCTGCCAGCGCAGGCTGGCTGCACACCGATCGATCACGCGCTGCTCGTTGTGCGCGGGGACGATGATGCTCACCTTCGGCCAGCCGCGTTCCGGCGCGGGCAGCAGCAGACCATCGCGCACCGATGGCTGTTGCCGGATCACTCGGCCCATGTGAATCCACACCACGATCCACAGGGGAATCGTGATGCCCAGGATGAGTCCTGTCGTCCATGTCAACACGAGGAGCATGCCCGATCTCCGCCCAACCCCGTTCGCGCAGTGTATCGCGTTCTGCTCCCGCGCGATCGCGGGTACACTTCCCGCGTGCGAACCGTTCCACCGCATCGCGATGACGTCGGCCCGCGACCCGAATCAACCCCTGACGCCGAGACCACCTGGGTGTTCTCCGTCGATGGCGTTCGATCGGTGGATCGTGCCGCCATGGTCGAGTTCGGCATCCCGGGCGTCGTCCTCATGGAGAACGCCGCGCGGCAGCTTGCCGAGATCACCCTCGAACAGGTCGATCACATTGCCGATGAACCTCCGCGCGTGCTCGTGGTCTGCGGAACGGGCAATAACGGTGGTGATGGCTTCGCCGCCGCCCGACACCTGCAGAACGCAGGTTGTGATGTCACGCTGTTCGCGCTGGGTGTCCCGCGCGCCGGCACCGATGCCGCAATCAACCACGCGATCTGTCGATCCATGAAGATTCGATTGCTGACGGATCTCCGTCGACTCGATGATGCGCCATTCGATCTGATCGTCGATGCCGTCTTTGGCACGGGCCTCGACCGCGAGGTCGAAGGGGCGGCGCGGGATGCGATCCAGTGGATCAACACGCAGGCCGCGCCAGTCGTGGCGGCCGATGTGCCCTCGGGCCTCAATGCCGACACTGGCGAACCCATGGGGCTCGCGGTTCGAGCGGATCTGACCGTCACCTTTGTCGGCGTGAAGACCGGCATGCTCGAACTCAGCGCTCAGCCCTGGGTTGGCGATCTCGTCGTGGCGGACATCGGGGCACCCATCGAGCTGTACCACCGATTCGGCGATGAAATGCAGATGCCGCCGCCGGATGATCGTGACAGTTCACGCCGAGAGCCGCCGCCATCGCCCGGCCGGCGATAAGATGCCACCCCGTGACGGGACGATGTCTGGTCCGGCTGTGTCCTGATTGCCGATACGCCTGCGTCCCCTGCCGTCCCGACCATCCTTCATGTACCAACCGCTCCTCACCAACCGCTACCTCGCGTCCCGCGTCATTCCGTTCATCGCGGTCGCAGCTGTCGCATTGTGCGTTGCCCTGGTCATCATCGTGGTGTCGGTGATGACGGGCTTCCTAAACCTCGTGAAGAACTCCGGCCGGACGCTGATGGGCGATGTGGTCGTGACCTATCCCGTCAGCGGCATCGCGCATTACGAACGTCTGATCGAAATGGTCAATGAGTTGGACGATGTTGAAGCGTCTTCCCCCATCGTCGACAGTTGGGGCCTGTTGAAGATGCCGTATCCGGACGGGCCGGGCAAAGAAATTAAGTACATTCAATTCTGGGGCATTGAGCCCGAGACCTTCGCCGCCGTGACCGGCTACGCCGACACGCTCTACTGGAAGCCACCGACGGAAGAAAAACGCGCGATGATGCGCGATGACGACTTCCGCAAACGCATCGCCGACGACTTCGGCGAGGATATTCTCGAACGTTTTGCCGAAGCCGGGCGCACACTGCAGATCACGCCTGCCGACCCGAACGACAACGAACCCAGACCCGCGATTTCAATGGGTATCCATGTCTCCGCCGGCAACGACCGACAGCGCGATGGAAGCTATGAACCTGCGATTGGCGGCTACTGGTTCATGCCGAAATTCGAGGTCACGCTCACGACCATTCCCGTGTTCGATGGTGCCATCGGTGACTCCGAGAGCTACATTTTCCCGGTCGCCAACGAGTTCGTCTCCGGCGTCTTCCTGATCGATGACAAGCGCGTCATGATTCCGCTCGACATCGCGCAGAAGATGATGCACCTTGACGAAGCAAAGACCTACAACGATCTCACCGAGGAAGAAGGCATCGACCCCGCGCGTGCGACCATGGTGCTCATCCGCGGGAAAGAAGGCGTCGAGCCGATCGCACTGCGCGATCAGGTCGCCAAAGTCTACGATCGATTCCACGTCGAGCATCTTGGTGATGTGCCCAAGCGCGGTCTCAATTTGAAGGTCATGACATGGGAACAGCAGCAGGCAAACTTCATCGGTCCGATTGAAAAAGAACGCGAGTTGATGCGCACGCTGTTCATGCTGATCTACCTGGTGTGCGCCGGGCTCGTCCTCGCGATCTTCTGGGCGATTGTCTACGAGAAGACGCGCGACATCGGCATCCTGCGCAGCGTCGGCGCATCGCGGCTCGGCATCTCGTGGATCTTCCTCCGGTATGGCTTCGTCGTTGGCGTGATGGGCGCGATCCTCGGCTTCGGCCTCGGTTACCTCGTTGTTCACAACATCAACAACATCCATGATGCCATGGGCCACCCACCGCGCTGGCTCGTCGGGTCGCTCAGTGTGCTTGCAGTCATCTGTGCCCTGCTGACCATCGTGCGCAGTCGAACTGGTCGACTGCTGCCGGTCGTCGTTGGCACGATGACCACGCTTCTACTCACCATTGTCGCCTTGGGCGTGTATATCATTCGGGCGCGCGGCGGCATCGTGATTTGGGATCCGGAAGTCTATTACTTCACCGAGATTCCGAATGACGTGGACGTCGGCTCCGCCATCATCACGATGGTCGGCGCGGTCATCTTCAGCCTTATTGGCGCGTTCGTGCCTGCGGCCAAGGCCGCGGATACCGATCCGGTGAAGGCGCTGCGCTATGAGTGAGTTCCTCATCGAAGGCGAATCGCTGCACAAGACCTATCAAATGGGTCGCGTCGATGTTCCCGTCCTGCGCGGCGCATCGATTCATGTGCGCGAAGGCGAATGGGTCGCCGTCCTCGGCGCATCCGGTTCCGGCAAGAGCACATTGCTGCACCTGCTGGGCGATCTTGATCGGCCCGATCCCGATGCCGGCATCATTCGCTTCGAAGGCAACACAATTCAGGACAAGTCGAATCGACGACGGAATCACTTCCGCAACCGCGAAGTCGGGTTCGTCTTCCAGTTCTATCACTTGCTGCCGGAATTGACGGTGATTGAGAACACGATGCTGCCGTCACTCGTCGGTCTCAACCGCTTCAAGTATTACCCGCGACGTGAAGCGCTGCGCACGCGCGCGAAAGAACTCCTCACGTCGTTCGGCCTCGATCACCGGTTCTCACATCGACCGCGCGAACTCTCCGGCGGCGAACGTCAGCGCGTTGCGATTGCTCGTGCGCTCATGAACGAACCTGCAGTGCTGCTCGCGGATGAACCGACCGGCAACCTCGATGAACACACGGGCGGCGAGATCCTTGATCTCCTCGCAGAACAACATCGTGCCGGTTTGACCGTCGTCATGGTCACCCATGATGTCTCGATCGCCAACCGCGCCGACCGCGTCGTTGAACTGCGCGGCGGGCAGGTGGTGGAAGAGGAAGCCATAAGCCATAAGCCATAAGCCATGGCTCGTTGGCTCATGGCTTCCTCAGTCATTCACCCGATAGTACGCCTCGATGTACGTGGCGATCTGTTCTCTCGTCGTCCCCAGCGAACTGGGTACGAGTTCGCTCCATGGTTCCTGGCGCCGTTTGATGCGACCGATCAGTGACGCAAGGCCGCGCGGATTCTCCGCGGCGATACGTTCCACCACGAGCGCACCGACCGCCGGTCCGACGTTTGCCGGTCCGGGCCAGCGTGGATGCTCGTAATCGAGGTGAAAAAGGTCGTTCACGCTGCCACCTTCGCGAATGTACGCAAGGGCGACGTCACGGTGTCGATTCAGGTGTGGCGGCAGTTCGATCGCCTGATCCGCAACGTGCAGTGCGATGCCTTCATTGAGCCATCCCGGCGGACGCCTCGGTGCGTGATGCCGATGCATGACCGCGTGACAGATCTCGCGCGCGATTCGCCATTGCGTCATCGCCGCATCGCCATCGTGATGCGCGACGACCGTGACCTTGGGACCGACAGGATGACAGATCGCAAACTGACCGCCTGGCAGCAGCTGATTGAACGCATCCGCTTCGACGATTTCAAAATCGTCGCGCGATGTGAAGACAAAGATGACGCACGGACCCCAGAAGAGATCGACGCTGTGCGGAATGCCGAGCGTGACGTGTGCGCGCACAAGCGCGCGCTCGATCGTGCGCACCCACGGCGCGGCGACGTCACGTGGCACATCGGTGTAAATGAGAAATGAGCCGGACTGAATCGGCGTCCAATGATGACCAAACCGTTCGAGTAGCGCTTCGGACTCAGCCTTGACGGTGAGCGCGGCGGTGCGACGCTCATCCACGGTCAGCGCAGGCCACGGCGCGGTGGGCCAGTCGCGACTCTCGGGCGACGCGGTTTCGAGCTTCGCACCGTCGATGCGGCGCTGCTGGTCGCGCTCGGTCTGTTCTTCTTCGGCGATCTCCGCGCGGATCGCATCGATGCGATCGGTGATCTCCGGATCAAGCCGCAACGCGCGCCGGAATGCGGATTCGGCTCTCGCCTCGCCATCGTCGGTACGAAGACAGGCGCGTCCGAGAACGAGCCAGTGATCCGGCTGATCCTGATCGATGACTCGAATGCCGATTCGCCAGAGATCGTCTGTCTTCAGTTCCCACCAGGAGCGCGGGCCAAAGGTGCCATCGATCCCTTCCTCATCCCACGCGGTGAGATCGCCACGAACGACGACTTCATCCCGAAGTTCAAAACGGACTCGAACGGGCGGATCGACGGTACCGCCGACCGGAGCACATTCCCCCGGCCGAACGATCGATACGACCATGATGGCTGCCAATATGGCACGAATCGTTCGTTTCATGTCCTGATGTGACGTGAGAGCATGGTTGAGCATCTGAAATTATGATTGTTGAAGGACTTCGGACCGAAGAACAATGGTACGACACTTGCGGTTCCGGGGTAGTGACAGAGGTTGATCTGGCCGATCAGCCACGGCGGACCTAGCCTTCTGGAGGGAAGAATCCGCCAACCGCCAGTGTCTCTTATCTGGCAGACGGGAGATCCGACTATGTTCGAACGCCTCACAGACCGTGCCCGCAAGGTGATGGCCCTGGCGAACCAGGAAGCCCAGCGGTTCAATCATGAATACATCGGCACGGAACACATCCTGCTCGGCCTGGTCAAGGAAGGCTCGGGCGTCGGGGCGAACGTGTTGAAAAACCTCGACATCGATCTGCGCAAGGTGCGGCTCGAAGTCGAAAAGCTCGTCAAGTCGGGACCAGACATGGTCACGATGGGCAAGCTTCCCCAAACGCCGCGCGCCAAAAAGGTGATCGAGTACGCGATCGAAGAAGCGCGCAGCCTCAACCATAATTACGTCGGGACCGAGCACCTGTTGCTTGGCCTCCTTCGTGAGCACGACGGCGTCGCCGCACAGGTGCTTCTGAATCTCGGCCTCAAGCTCGAAGATGTCCGCGAAGAGGTATTGAACCTCCTCGGTGCCGGCGTCGAAGGCGAAGAAGGTGTCGAGCCGATGGAAGCAGGCCCGAGCGACACCGGCGCGCCGCAGCAGCGTCGTGGCAAGAGCAAGACGCCGGCACTCGACAGTTTCGGTCGTGACCTGACCGAGCTTGCGAAGAACCAGGAACTCGATCCGGTCATCGGTCGTGCCGAAGAAATCGAACGTCTCGTGCAGGTGCTCTGCCGACGTACGAAGAACAACCCGGTGCTGCTCGGTGAAGCCGGCGTGGGCAAGACGGCGATCGTCGAAGGCCTCGCGCAGCAGATCATCGGCAACGATGTCCCCGACATCCTGCAGGATCGACGCCTCGTCGTCCTCGACCTCGCACTGATGGTTGCAGGCACGAAGTACCGCGGTCAGTTCGAAGAGCGCATCAAGGCGGTCATGAATGAAGTCCGTCGCGCCAAGAACGTGATCCTGTTCATCGATGAACTTCACACGCTGGTCGGTGCCGGCGGTGCGGAAGGCGCGATTGACGCGTCCAACGTGCTCAAGCCCGCACTCAGCCGTGGCGAGATCCAGTGCATCGGTGCGACGACCTTCGATGAGTACCGCAAGTACATCGAGAAGGACAACGCACTCGAGCGCCGTTTCCAGTCGATCACGGTCGATCCGCCGTCAGCGACGGAAACCATCGAGATCCTCAAGGGTCTGCGCGGTCGCTACGAAGAGCATCACCGTGTGAACATCACCAACGAGGCACTCCACGCGGCCGTGGAACTGTCTGGTCGATATATCGCGGGCCGAGTCCAGCCGGACAAGTCGATCGATGTGATCGATGAAGCCGGTGCGCGTGTCCGCCTCAAGTCCATGACCAAGCCGCCGGATCTTGCGGATCTCGAGGAGCAGATCGAACTGCACTCGATCCAGAAAGAGGAAGCGGTCAAGAACGCGGACTACGAGAAGGCTGCCGAACTGCGCGACAAGGCTGAGAAGCTGCGAGCGCAGAAGGAAACGCTGCAGCGTGAGTGGCGCGAAAAGATGAACGAAGTCGGCGGCGTCGTCGACGAGGAAGTCATCGCTGAGGTCGTCTCCAAGATGACCGGCGTGCCGCTGACCCGACTCGAGAAAGAGGAAAGCGAACGCCTCCTCCAGCTCGAGAAGGAACTGCACCGCAAAGTCGTCAGCCAGGACGAAGCGGTCAAGGCCGTCTCTCGCGCGATCCGCAAGGCTCGTTCCGGTCTCAAGGATCCGGATCGACCAATGGGTTCGTTCATCTTCGTCGGACCGTCCGGCGTGGGCAAGACGCTCCTCGCCAAGGCGCTCGCGGAGTTCATGTTCGGCGATCCCGATTCGCTCATCTACCTCGACATGTCTGAGTACATGGAGAAGCACAACGTGTCGCGCCTCATCGGCGCGCCTCCGGGATACGTTGGCTACGAAGAAGGCGGTCAGCTCACCGAGCGCATCCGTCGTCGCCCGTACGCCGTCGTCCTCCTCGACGAAGTCGAGAAGGCGCATCCTGATGTCTTCAACATGCTGCTCCAGATCATGGAAGAAGGACGTCTCACCGACTCGTTCGGCCGACACGTCGACTTCAAGAACGTGATCCTGATCATGACGTCGAACATCGGCGCGGATCTGATCAAGGGTGGTTCGTCGTTCGGCTTCCAGGTTCGCCAGGAAGTGCAGGACTACGACAAGATGAAGAAGACGCTCATGTCGGAGATCGAGAAGTTCTTCCGACCGGAGTTCATCAACCGTCTGGATGACGTCATCGTGTTCGAGCCGCTCAAGCGCGAGGATCTGTACGACATCATCGAGATCGAATTGAAGAAGGTCCGCGAGCGTCTCGACGCCAAGGGCATGGGTCTCGAACTCGACAAGGACGCGAAGGAGTTCCTCATCGAGAAGGGTCACAACCCGGACTTCGGTGCTCGTCCGCTGCGTCGTGCGTTGAGCAACTTTATCGAAGACCCGCTCGCCGAAGCGCTGCTCGGTGGCGAGTACAAGGCCGGCGACAAGATCATGGTCAGCCACAAGGAAGGCGATGATCACCTGTACTTCAAGTCCGTCGCGTTGCCGAAGGACGAACAGGATGGCGGCGACGATGACAACGGTGGCGGCGGCAACGGCGACACGCCTGACGC
>JBCCFX010000018.1:0-29631 GCA_039029515.1 Planctomycetota bacterium | reverse complement strand
TCGTGGTCGTGGTCGTGGTGCTCAGACACGGCCAATCCTTCCGAGTATCAGAATCTTCAGTGACGAGACATTGACGCCGGGCTCACGTTCCCGGTCGCGCGACATCATCTCGCCACGTGTATCCCTGTGTTTCTTCGTCCCATTCCAGAACGCTGAAGTCGTAGCAGTCGCCGACCGTCGGGGTCGTCGAGAAGTTATCGTGCGGCGGCGGTGATGAACACTGCCACTCAAGACTGCGACCGCCCCACGGGTTCGCCGCAGCCTTCTTGCCGTTGATCATCGACATGATCAGGTAGCCCGCGGTCAGGAAGAACCCGATCGCCATGATGTACGACCCCAGAGTCGACGCCATGTGCAGCGCTGTGAACAAGTCAATCAGTTCCGGGTCGACCTTGATGATCTCACCCGTGTAGTCGTGGTAGCGTCGTGGCATACCCATGCTGCCCAGCACGAACTGCGGGAAGAACGTCGCGTTGAATCCGAAGAACACGAGCGCAAAGCCAACTCGGCCGAGGTTCTCGTTGTACATCTTCCCGGTCATCTTCGGCCACCAGTGATGCAGGCCGCCGATCATCGCGATCAACGCCGACCCCATCATCACGTAATGGAAGTGCGCGACGACGAAGTACGTGTCGTGCAGGTGGATGTCCGTCGCGAGCGTGCCGAGGTGCAAGCCAGTCAGACCACCGATCGCGAAGATGAAGATGAATCCGAGCGCGTAGAGCATCGGCGTGTTCAGGCTGATCGAACCTTTCCACATCGTCGCCAGCCAGTTGAACACCTTGATCGCCGATGGAATCGACACACTGAAGGTGATCGCCGAGAACATGACCGTCATCAGCGTTGACTGACCTGACGTGAACATGTGGTGGCCCCAGACGAGGAAGCCGAAGATCGCAATCGCGACCGAACTGAAGGCGATGAACTTGTAGCCGAAGATGTGCTTGTGACTGTGCACCGAGATGAGCTCGGAGATGATGCCCATCGCGGGGAGAATCATGATGTACACCGCGGGGTGGCTGTAGAACCAGAAGAAGTGCTGGTACAGCACCGGGTCGCCACCGAGCGCGGGATCAAAGATGCCAATGCCGAACATGCGTTCCATCATCAGCAGCAGCACGGTGATGCCGAGGACCGGCGTCGCGAGCACCTGAATCAGCGCCGTCGCGTAGAGCGACCAGAGGAACAGCGGCATGCGGAACCACGTCATGCCCGGCGGACGGAGACGCTGGATCGTCACGATGAAGTTCAACCCGGTGAAAATCGAGCTGAACCCGAGGATGAACACGCCCATGAGCGCCCAGACGGCGCCGCCCATCTGCGAACCGACTTCAGCGTCCGAACTGTACGGCGTATAGAACGTCCAGCCGGTATCGATGCCGCCGCGAAGCAAGGCAAACACGAAGAAGATCGCGCCGAAGATCCACAGGTAGAAACTACCGAGGTTCAGACGCGGGAACGCAACGTCCTTCGCGCCGAGCATGATCGGCAGCACGAAGTTGCCAAGTGCCGCGGGAACCGCGGGAATGATGACGAGGAACACCATGATCGCCCCGTGCAGGGTGAACATCTGGTTGTACGCGTCCTGATCCATGATCGTCTCGCCGGGCAGCATCAGTTCGGTACGAACTGCGAGTGCCGCGAGACCACCGACGAAGAACGACAACAGCACGGCGACCAGGTACATCAGGCCGATGCGCTTGTGGTCCAGCGTGAGTGCCCACGAGAGGAATCCCGAGGAGTGGTTGAGGTAATTCGAACCGGGTGTCGGTTCCATTCCGCCAGTTGGTCGTGAGGCGTCAATCGTCGTCATGGTCGGTATCCAGCCAGGTGCTCTGCGTGCCGGGAAGCGGCATCAGGTCTCGTCGTGTGTCGTGTTCGTTCAGCCTTCGTCTGCCGCGGCTTGTTCGGCCGCCTCTGCAGCTTCTTCCTTGGACATCTGGGCATCTGCGGGCTCTTCGAGCCCGACCCAGGCGTCGTCCGTCACCTCGTTGAGCGATTTGATGAACCGCGCGACCGCGATCATCTCACGCAACTTGAACTGCTGTGCAGGCATCGCGCCGGCGTAGTTCGCCACCACCTGATCCTGCGGGTTCCGAAGGGACGACATGATGTAGTTCTCGTCGACGATCGCGGATGTGCCATCCGCAAACACGCGTTCCGCGCCCCACATCTCATACGTCTGCTTGAAGGAAGGACCAATGCCTTCGCTGCCGTCGAGCGAGTGACACTGCGTACAACCGCGGCCCTGATAGATTCGAAGACCGGCCCACTGGAGCTTGTCTTCGTAGTACCGATTGATGTACTCCGCTTCTTCCTTGATGCGTTCCTTGAACTCTTCTTCCTCAACGACAATGACCTTGGCGTTCATGTCGGAGTGGCCCGTCCCGCAGTACTCCGTGCAGAAGAGGTCGTACTCGCCAACTTCAGTCGCTTCAAACCAGTGGTAGGTGAAACGGCCGGGCACGATGTCCTGCTTCACGCGGAACGCCGGAATGAACAATGAGTGAAGAACATCCAGCGACATCATGTTGAGCTTGACCGGGCGGTTGACCGGCACGATCAGCGCAGCGGTCGTCGCCGAGCCGGCTTCATCGTCGTAGTTGAATTCCCAGCTCCACTTCTTCGCGGTGACATCGATCTCATACGCGTTGGCGGGAACAGTTCTGAGGTTTAGGTATCCACGCATGCCAACATAGAAGATGCCGATCGCGAGGAGGAGCGGAATGATCGTCCAGGTCACTTCGAGCGGCGTGTTGTGCGTGCTCGTCTGTTCTGCGTGGCGAACGTTGTCGCCGTGACCGCGTCGATACTTCACGCAGAAGTAGAGCATCACGCCGACGATGGCGACGAAAAAGAAGATGCTCAGCCACGTGATGAAGTTGTAGACGAAGTCCACTTCCGCCGCGACGGTCGACGCCTGTTCAGGCATCCCAAAACCGCGGATTTCGAGTGCGAGCATGGCATTCATACTCGGAAGCAATTCGGTCATCAGTGTCATCCGTTCAGACCTCCATCCGCCGCCGGCGCGAAGCCAGTCATGCCGGTCATCTCGTTCATCTCTTCCGCCACGACGATCTTCGGACTCTTCTTCCAGAGGTACACGCCGGCGATCGCCATGATCACCAACGTGAGCATTCCACCCGTTCGCATGATCTTGAATGCACTGGGGACGAAGCTGCCATCATCCGCATTGAAGCGGAAGCAGGTGAAGAGCATGAAGTTGTCCGCGAACGTGCCGATCGTGCCTTCCGATGCGTGCACAAGCGCAAGCCGCATATCGCGTTTCTCGAATTTCACGCCGTGCATGTACAACGACACGCGTCCCTTGGGCGTGAGGTAGATCAGGCTCGACGTGTGAATCCACTCGCCGTTCTTCGGATTGAACTTGTAGTTGAACCCGACAGACTTCGTCAGCGCATCGATGTTTGCCTGATCACCGGTGAGGAAGTGCCAGCCTTCCTGCGCCGATTCACGTGTGTACTGCGTGAGATAGGCACGCTTCTTCACGTTGGAGAGGTCCGGCCCCTCTGTTGCGACGAAGCTCACGGTGATGATGTTGAACTCTTCGCCGGCAGACCACTCGAGTTCGTTCATGGTCGCGACCATGCCGTTCAGCGTAAGCGTGCACAGCATCGGACACTGATAGTAATTCAGCGTGAGGATCGTCGGCTTGTCGTCGAGCAGTTCGCGCAACGTGACGTCTTTGCCGTCCTCATTCTGGAACGTCAGGTCGAGCGGCACCTGATCGTTGAGCTTGGAGTCAATGCCGACACCCTTCATCTCGTCGGGATACTCGGCATCAAGTTGCGCCGTGGCTGACGACGCCGCAAGCGCGCTGCACGTCACCGCCGCGAGTGCGGTGCGCCAGAAGCCGGGCTGTCGTCGTGATCGTCGGTACATCGTGACAGTTTTCACAAACTCATTGAAGGCGCGGTGGGCCGTGAGATCAATACTCCGAGGCAATGATGTCGATCGCATCGTCAACGGGTATGACGATCGATTCGTTGGTAACGGTGCCTTCGTCCTTTTCAATCAGCCGATAAGCGGGGCCTTCGAGGCGGCCGGACTGTTCGGATCGAAGTTGCTCGATCTCGAGATAGTCTGCTTCGACGACCTTGTTCTCGAACTCCGCATCGCGCGCCTGGTAGAGCACGGTGATGAGGCCGAGACAGGTGATGACGAAGAGCACCACGCTGAGGATGCCGATCAGCCAGGTCGAACTGGTATCGGGATCTTCATGGTCATTGGGGTTGTGTTCAAAATGGTCAACCACGGTGACGCCACTCCACTCACATATTCTCGAAGGCCAGGGATTCGTGCAGTCGCGGGTCGTGCACCGGGTGCAGGGCCGCGGAGGCGAATCGTCGAATCGTCACGTTCACCATCAGGCCGCCCAACGCGAGCAGGCAGGTGAGGTCCATCAGCGACGGACTGAAACCGGCGTACTTCTCATCACCCGCGGCGATCGCCGCATCGGTAATCACGCGCAGATTCGAGAATGATTCGCCCGCTTCATTCCACATCGCACTCGGCGGCGTCATTGGCATGACGAGCCAGTACATATCGATGTAGTGGATCAACAGCATCCATCCTGCCATGATCACCGCGGTCGGCGCGAATCGCTTCGGCCACTTCGAGATGAACAGGACGAACGGCACGATGAAATGCGCCAGCAGCAGGAAGATCGTCACACCCTGCCAGCCACCCAGCATGCGCGCGCCGTACCAGGTCGTTTCTTCCGGCAGGTTCGCATACCAGATCAGCACGTACTGGCTGAATGCGATGTACGCCCAGAACACCATGCCGAACGCGAAGAGCAATTTGCCCGCATCCTGATAGTGCTCGACCGTGAATTCTTTGAGCTTGCCGGCTTTCTGGAGCAGAAACACAGCGATGATCTGCACGCTGAAGAATCCGGTGCAGGCCGCCGCAAAGAAGTACACGCCGAACATAGTGCTGAACCAGTGCGAGTTGATCGACTTCACCCAGTCGATGCTCGCAAACGTCAACGTCAGCGCGAACAACACAAGGCCGACCGGCGCGAGCGCCTGCATGCGATGCGTATGCGCGACATCGCCGGTCGCGTCCTGATCCACCGAATGTCGGCGGAAGAACCATGCCAGGAATGACCAGATACCGAGGAACAGAATCGCACGGAAGACCCAAAACGGCTTGTTCAGGTACGGCGACTTGTGATCAATCACCGGGTCGTAGTACGACGAGTTCGGGTCGACCAGTGCCGGATCACTCCAGTGGTGATACAGATGGCCGAACCACATGGCGATCAGGACCGGGATGAACAGGATCGGCACGAGCACGGTGAGGTTGCCTGCGACGTTCTCGCAGACCCGGCGTGATACGACGCCCCAGCCGGCGCGGGTTGCGTGCTGGATCATCGTCCAGAACAGCGCACCGAGCGAGATGGTGGTCACGAAGATGAACGCGGTGAGATACGACTGTTCGAGTCGGTCCCAACCGCCGTCACCAAGAGCGCCAATCAGCAGCGACGCGGCGACGCCGAGGACCGCAACAAGCAGCGCGGCATTGGCGATGGTGTCGCCGGATTTGCCGAGCTGATGCGCATCGACCGGTTGTGATGATGCATGGTCAGCCATGGATCAGTTGCCTCCACCGTCTGCGGTGTCTGTCTCGACGACCTCAAGCGTGGCGAATTCTGCCGGGCTGAGATCGCTCGGTTCTGCGTTCTGACTGCGCTGGAGCGTCTTGACCCACGCGACGATCGCCCAGCGATCTTCAACGTCGATCTGCGCTTTGTACCCAGCCATATTGCGAATGCCGTTGGTGATCGAGTTGTAGATCTGCCCGACAGGCTGCTCGCGGATCAGTTCTTCGTGCAGGTTCTTCGGCTGCACCCAGTTCGTTCCGTTCACGCCTGACATCATGAGCGTGTTGGCACGCTGATGCACGATGCCATCGCCGTATCCGGACACGCCGTGACAGAGCGAGCAGTAGATGTTGAATCGTTCGCGTCCGCGTTCGACGAATGCTCGGTCGACGGTGATCTCAGCGGGGAACTCGGTCGCCCATTCCGCCTGACCGGAGCCCGCGACGAAGCCGCGATGGAAGTGATCATCCTCGAACAGTTCGTCTCGTGCGACCGTGCCATCGACCAATGGTCGCATCACGCGCTGGTCTGCGAACAGGAACAGTTCACCTTCATCATCCGGCAGTTCGATCGATGGACTCATCTGCTGCGTCTTGTAGCGCTCCTGATTGTCCATGTCCTGAATGATGTGAATGCGGCGCGTGTCGTTCGGCACCGCGCGAACGTGTGCGATGACCGCGAACGGGAGCGCTCCGAGCAGGATGGCGGCGACGACAACGTAGCCGATGTACTTCGTCATCGATCAGTCCTCCAACGATTCAACGGACATCGGATTGAGCGAACGCAGGAACGACTCCGTGCGATCCTTCTGGAACTGCGGATCGCGGCTCTCGATCACCACGAAGAAGCGGTCATCAGTAGCGCGAGCGAATCGTTCACTCTTGAACACGGGGTGATACCACTGTGGCAATCGGTTCATCAGCAGCATGAGGAAGACGCAGCCGACGGCCGAGAACAGAATCGTCAACTCGAAGATGACGGGAATGAATGCCGGACCTGAAATATCAGGCTTGCCGGACACCACGAAGTCATAGCCTTGCACGGGCACGAGCGCCCAGAGTTCAAACGAGAATGAGTTGGTGAACAGTTGAAGCGCCCATCCCATCAGGAATCCGTTGAGCCCGAGAAAGAACACAAGCATCGGCAGAATGGTTGGCTTGATGCCCATGGCCTTATCAAGCCCGTGCACCGGGAACGGCGTGTGGGTATCCCACCACTTGTATCCCGCGGCGTGCACTTTGTGTGCGGCGTCCATGATCGCAGCCGGCGAATCAAATTCCGCCATGATGCCGAAGAGCGGCGCGGGCTTTTCTTTGATCGCCGTCCCGGAATCGGGTGCGGTGCGTGAAGGCGTGGCGGTACTCATGACGTCGCCTCCTCACCCTCGTTCGAGGCGGTGACCTCGGCGCGGGGTTCGTGATGATGCTCATGGTGGTGATGCGCGTGCGGATCAGCCTGCGGCATGACCGCCTTGATTTCCGCGATGGCGATCACCGGCAGGTAACGGATGAATAGCAGGAACAGCGTCATGAAGAGGCCGAAGCTGCCCAGCAGAGTCGCGAGGTCAACCCACGTGGGTTTGAAGTACGCCCATGAACTCGGGAGGAAATCCATCTCGAGTGACAGGACGATCACGAAGCGTTCGAACCACATCCCGACATTCACGCAATTCACCACGAAGAACATCACCGGGATGCTCGTCCGGAATCGCTTGAACCAGAACAACTGCGGCGCAAACACGTTGCACGAGAACATGATCAGGTACGCCCACCAGTGCTGGCCGGTGGCACGGTTGATGAACGCAAAGCCTTCGTATTCCGCCCCTGAGTACCACGCGATGAAGAATTCCATCGTGTAGGCATAGCCAACGATCGTCCCGGTCAGCAGGATGATCTTGTTCATGTTCTCCAGGTGACGCATCGTGATGAAGTTCTTCAGACCCCAGAGCTGACGGGCGGGAACTGCCAGGGTCACCACCATCGCGAAGCCACCGAAGATCGCACCCGCAACGAAGTACGGCGGGAAGATCGTCGTGTGCCAGCCCGGAAGCTGAGACACCGCAAAGTCGAACGACACGACCGAGTGGACCGAAAGCACCAACGGCGTCGCGAGTGCCGCGAGCAGGAGGTACGCACGTTCGTATCGGTGCCAGTGCCGCGTGCTACCGCGCCAGCCGAGCGAGAAGATGCCGTACGCGATGGCCTTGAACTTGTTGTTCGCACGATCGCGCAGGGTTGCGAGGTCAGGAATCAGCCCGACGTACCAGAAGAGCAGCGACACGGTGAAATACGTGTTCACCGCGAAGACATCCCACAGCAGCGGGCTGCGGAACTGCGGCCACATATCCATCTGGTTCGGAATCGGGAAAAGCCAGTACACGACCCACACGCGGCCGACGTGAATACCCGGGAACGTGGCGGCGCAGATGACGGCGAAGATGGTCATCGCTTCCGCGAACCTGTTGATCGCCGTGCGCCACTTCTGTCGGAACAGGAAGAGGATCGCGGAGATCAACGTACCCGCGTGGCCGATGCCGACCCAGAACACGAAGTTCACGATCGGGAAGCCCCACATGACGGGGTTCTGATTCCCCCACACGCCGACGCCCGTCGCAAAGAGATAGAGGATCATCGTGCCGAGCAGACCCGCGAGCATAAGCGAGATGCCCATGGTCACGTACCACGCCTTCGGTGGTTTCGGCGACTCATTGACCCAGCAGATTTCGCGGGTGACCGAACCGAAATTATCGTGGTTCAGCACCAACGGCGCCCGCCGCGTCGGATCCTCAAACGTGTTGTCAATGACGATCGTGCTCATGCGTGACCGTGTCCTTCACCGTGGTCATCACCATGGTCGTGATCACCATGGTCATCATGTTCGCCGTGTCCGTGACCGTGGCCTTCATCGATGGACTTGCCATCTACCGGGTTTCGGAGCCTGGCGAGATATTTCGTACGTGCATTGACGTTCAGCTCTTCAAGCATCTCGTATGCACGATCGTGCTTGTGCAACTTAGCAACCCGACTGTCCGGATCATTAAGATCACCAAAGACGATTGCGTCGGCTGAGCATGCTTGACCGCATGCCGTCTTAATCGTGCCGTCCGGAATCGGGATCCGATCCGTCGTCCGCTTCGCGTCCTCTGATTCCTTGGTCCACGCGTTCTTGGCGTCGATCTTGGCCTTCTGGATACGCTGCACGCAGTATGTGCATTTCTCCATCACGCCACGCATTCGGACCGTGACTTCCGGATTGAACTGCATCGACTTCAGCACGCCGGGATCGGCCTGCTTGTCGGTGTAGTACGTCGGGTCGACCTGCAGCAGCGTGCCAGGCTGCTCGCGGTGCGCATCACGGCGGTGGTAATCGAAGTAGTTGAATCGACGCACCTTGTACGGACAGTTGTTCGAGCAGTACCGCGTACCAATGCAACGGTTGTATACCATGACGTTCAGACCTTCTTCGTCATGGACCGTCGCGGCGACCGGACAGACCTGCTCGCACGGCGCGTTTTCGCAATGCATGCACGACACCGGCTGAAGCGCAACCACTTCCAGCTTGTTCGCGTCCCAATCGCCGTTTTCGTCCTTGCCAAATCGGTAGTAGCGGTCAATACGCAGCCAGTGCATTTCACGGCCTCGCATCACTTGGTCTTTGCCGACGATGGCAATGTTGTTCTCAGCCTGACATGCCACGACGCATGCCGAGCAACCAATGCAGGCGCTCAGATCGATCGCCATGGCCCACGCATGCTTCGCATCCTTGATGCCGTGGTTGTCGTCCCAAAGGGAAAGACGATGCACCACGTGGGCGCGATGTTTGGCGAACTTCGGATCACGCTTGTACTCGTCAAGCGAACCTTCGCGGACCAGCATACCGATACGCCGCTGCGCTCCCTTACCGCCTGCGCCCTCGACGTCGATCGCGTGATGATCCTGCGTGGTCGCCAGTGCGTATGTTCCCTGCGAACGGCTGACATTCGCTGACGCACGCCACATGCCGGTTGCACTGCGAACAACGTATGTGTTTCGACCGCTCCCCGTGCAGATTCGGCCCGGGAATGTTCGGCCGTAGCCGAGCGGAAGTTCGATCGTCTTCGCCGCCATGCCCGGGATGATCAGGACAGGAAGCTCGACGGAGCGATCGCCGATCGTCACCGTGATTAAGTCACTGTTGTCGACATCAAGTTCTTTGGCGGACGCAACGCTCATCAACGCTGCGTTATCCCATGTCAGCTTCGAAATCGTCTGCGGGACTTCCTGCATCCAGCCATTGTTGGCGTACCGACCGTCATACATCTTCCCATCAAGGGCGAAGATCACTTCCCAGCCGTTGTCATCAAACGAATCCGGGTTGCCCTGCACCGACGAGACAAATGTCGTCAATGCTTCGCGCACCGCACCCGACTGCACTGACGGGATATCCGTTTGCGGAGTAAGATCTGACACAAATCCGTCATGCAGCACCGAACGCCACGCCTTATCGTCGGACTCGCCGGCCATCTCGGTGTAGGTACGACGCACAAGATCCTGACCCGCGGTCATCTCATCACCGGCGAGCATTGCGAGGACTTCGAGCGTGGACTTGCCGTTGAATAGCGGCTGAATCAACGGCTGTTGCAGCGTATACGTTCCATCTGCGGACAGCCCGTCGCCCCAGCACTCGAGGTAGTGCGCGCGGTTGACATGCCAGTCATCTCGGTCCGACGGTGCGTTGGCTTCGCGTGCCAGATACGTTTCATCCACGTAGTCCGACACATGAACGACGCGGCGCACGTTTTTGAGTGCTTCGTTGAAACCAATATCGATTGGTGCCGTATACGACGGATTGCCACCGAGCAGCACGAGCGTATCGACCTGACCGGTGTTCATGCGACTCACCAGATCACGCAAGGAGCCAACATGGTCCGTGGCGAGGGCCGGGGGCAGTGGACGGTAGACGATCGTCGAACCGACGTTGCCCAAGCGCTCATTCATCATGTGGGCAAGCGCCATCATCGGCACGGGCACGCCACGACCGACGAGGACGACACTGCGGCCCTGTGCGGCCTGAAGATCTTCAAATGCGTGGCCAAGGGTCGCCTTCACATCGTCGGCCAGGACCGACTCGGCGGTGGCAATTGCGGACGATGACATCGCATCATTGGGCGCGAGCTTCGCGGCAAGCCAAGTGATCGCCGCAGCAAGCTGAGCGCCGCGCAATGCATGCCGCTCATCGGCGTTGGCTCCAGTGAGGGACAGTCCTGATTCAAAGACATACAGGCGATTCATCTTCTTGGCGTGCGACGTATCGTTCGGGTGATCCGGATCCATGGCGCGCCGGTTCTTTGCGAATCCGCGGACCATTTCCATCGAGTCCGGATGGTTGTCGAGGACATCGTCACCGAAAGAAACGATGACATCGGCATCGTGCAGATTGACGCGAGGACGATATGCGTTGCCGGCGAACGCTCGCCGACTTGCCGTCATCTCGTCATCATTATTGATCGCCTCATACTCAGCCCAGGTCATTTGCTGACATGACTGGCTTAATCGAGCACGAATCGCCATGATCGTCGGCGAAGATGACGCTTCACTCAGGACTGCAAGGCCCGCACCAGAAGCCTGACGGAAACGCGGTGCCTGATCGGCACACCATGCGGCGAAGGTATCGGCGTTCGAGACCTCGCCGTTGCGCAGCACAAGTCGACTGCGATCGGGATCGTACAGATCGAGGACCGATGCCTGCGCGTAGGCGTCAGATGCGCCCTGCGCGATTGGATGGTCGGGGTTGCCGTCGACCTTGGTCGGACGACCCTCGTGACTGGTCGCGAGCAGGCTGTACGCAACGCCGCCACGCTCATAGCTCGTCGCGTAATACTCCGGGACGCCCGGAATACGATCGACTGGACGCTGTGCGTACGGCGCGATGTACTCTTCGGGCCAGCGTCGGCAGCCCGTAAGCCCCATGCCTGCCAGTGCGAGCGATGCCCCCATGATCTTCAGGAACTGCCGGCGGTCCGCGTCGGTGACCAACTCAGTCGCGCTGGACGGAAACTCGTTGTGCACGAACTCCCTGAACTCAGGCGTGTCCGCCAGATCATCAAGACTGCGCCAGTAGGCGCGACCAGTTGTGGTGTCGTTTACCGATGACATGTGGAGCAATCCTGCGACGGGTTGATCTGATGCAATTCGATCCAGTACTCGTGGTACTGGCGCTTCTCATCCTTCGTGCCTTCGAAGGTCCAGCCAAGATTGG
The DNA here is from genome assembly GCA_039029515.1 of Planctomycetota bacterium. Taxonomy (GTDB): domain Bacteria; phylum Planctomycetota; class Phycisphaerae; order Phycisphaerales; family SM1A02; genus JBCCFX01. Next base: position 17,765 of record JBCCFX010000018.1, on the reverse strand, counting down.
TGACCTCGTCGGGGTCACGAACATGGTCGGTTGGGTTGCGGTGACACTCGAGGCACCAGCTCATGCTGAGGCGTTCGTGCTGGTACACCACTTCCATGCGGTCGACCCGACCGTGACACGAGACGCAACTCACGCCACGATTCACATGCGCAGCGTGATTGAAGTAGGCGTAGTCCGGCAGATCGTGAATGCGGCGCCACAAGACCGAGTTGCCGGTCTCGTAACTCTCGCGCACCGGCGCAAGCTTCACGCTCTCAGCATGAATCTGCGTATGACAGTTCATGCAGGTCTGCGTCGGCGGGATCGCGGCGTGCGCCGCTTTCTCAACCGTGTTGTGACAGTATCGACAGTCCATGCCGAGTTCGCCGGCGTGGAGCGCGTGGCTGAACGGGACCGGCTGCGTCGGCATGTAGCCGACGTCGGTGGTCTCGGTACTGAATCCGTACGCCACCAGGTAGACGACGTAGATCGGCGCGACGGCGCCGATGATCAGAACCGTTGGAAGAATGAAGTTCGTCCAGCGCGGGAAGACGTAGTGGTATCGACCCATGGTCTGTGCCTTTTTTCACAAAGTATGCTGGATGCTACCGTCAACGACGTTGCCGTCAAGAATCAAAGCCGCGACCACGCGATGATTGTCCCGGGAATCGTCCCGCTGAATCAGCCGCAGCACGTCTCGTCTACACAATGTCAGGGACCCGCTCCGTGTCGTGAACACCCGGGCATCCGTGGCTCCGGGCCGATCTTTCTCCCACGGACTTCGGACTATACAGATGACCGCGCGGCCCGCAACCGGTGCGAGCCACCCTTGCCCGTTCGCCACCTCTTTATTGGCAAGTTGGCGCGCACGGCTTGAACCGTTCGTCGCCAGCAATCCATCGGCGTTGATCGATGACTCAGGGGGTCGGGGGATCCGTCGTCCGGAAGCTCATCGCGAACTGCGATCCGTAGATCGGGTAGTCCGACTCCACGCGGTAGCCGCGCAGCCGGTTGCCATCCATCCAGAGTGTCCGGCAGATGTCCTCGAGCATCCGGCGGTATCGCGGCACAAAACTGGATCCGAACCGCGTCAGACCGTTGCCGAGGTGCTCGACGGATTCAAGCAGGTCGAACTGATCGATGTCGCGCGTCGGGTCGTTCCGGTCTGCGGTGCCGAGCACTGCGGTGTCATAGATCCGGAGATCCGGATGCTCACCGGGGAACAGGTCTTCATGGACCAGGACATCCAGACCATATTGCTTGGCGGGAATTGCGAGATCACTCGATGCCCAGGCACGCCGGCCACGCTGGGTCGGGACGTATCGGATGATCTCCGACCGATTCACTTCGCACGTTACGAGATCCACGGCGGACGCCGCCCCCATTTCCGCACCATCCAGGAGGTAATGCGTCGCTTCTCCCACGATTTCAGCGGTCAGCGTTGGTGTCGGGCTCGAGCTATACGCAGACAACACCGCACCGTCGACAGCATCCACCGGATTACCGGCGAGGTTCAACGGCATTCGTCGATCCGGATTCTCCACCCCGCGCTGCGAGGTGAACTTGACCGGCACGCGCGGGCGCAATCGCTGAAGCCCGAAGACGAGCTTGATCCAGACGATGTCGATGTGATCCCCATCATCCGAAGGCCAGAAGATCGCAGTCTCGGCAAAGACATCTGCCTGAACACCTTTGAGCTGACTCATCGCACGAAACGCCGCCTGCTTTCTTCGGAGTTCAAACTCACGCCGTGCCTCAGGAACCCAGGCACTCAGGATCGCTTCCAGCGCACTGCGATCCCCGATCTCCGATTGAATCAGTGCCTCGAATGCTTCGATCGCGGCGTGGGCCGCCTCAACGTCGGTCGAAGGAACGCCGCACGCTGCGCTTGCTTTCACGACCCGGCGAAGCGGACCCGGTCCCGGCGCACGATGCATGGCGGACATGCCGTCCGGCGCTCGGACCGCCTTGAGGACGCGTGATGCCAGAACCTTGTCAACACCAAGGGCTCGGGCAAGGCGCTGCGGACCGGCATCGGCCTCAGGGACCTGCTCGACCACGCGTCGGAGCCGATCGAGGAGGGCATCGCCGGTCTGCGTAATGCGAACTTCCAGCGAGCCGGTGTCGGTCGGATGTGCGTTGCCGATCGCAGCGTCCTGCGGCGAGGTCGAACTGGGCTGTGGCACGAATCCATCCTCCACGGTGTAGCAAGGCGGTTCTTGCCCCGCCTCAGAGGGATCATACCGCGAATCGACCCCGGGCCGCAAATCTTTCTCTGAAGTTTCAGGGAAACTTCCTTGCAATGATTTCCGGCGTGGCATACAACATGGCTGAACGATGACTCGGGCCGGCATGAGGGCGGCCACTTCTCTCTCTGTGATTTCTGTTCAAAAGGAAGATGCGATGCGAATCACCACAGCAATGACGGCACTGCTGCTGTCAACCTCGACCGTGCTCGCCGGCACGACCACCACCACGATTGACTTCGAGAGCGGCACTGGCGGCTGGGAAGGCCCCCAGGGCATCGGCGGCACAACCTTCGTTGACGCTACCGGCGGTGTTGGCGGGAGCGCCGGCCTCCGCACGCAATTCAACAACTTCGGCATTACCTTCGACAACTCAACAAACAACGCCTTCATCGGTGACTACACGCAGTACGACGAAGTCACGCTGTCCATCGACGTCAAAGTCGATCAGATCGGCACGTTCCTGCCCGTCGCCCGCCCGTGGGTCGTCGAACTGCGCGACTATGACTCGGCGCAAGGCGGTTTCCCGTGGACCAGCGTGTACCTCGTGCTTGGTGCGATCTCCCAAGCCAACAACAGTGACTTCGTCACCTACTCCACGACGATCACCGATCCCTCATCCGCCACGCTCCCGGCCGGCTGGGGTGGCTTCGGCGATGAAGATCCCAACACCTTTGAACCCATTCTTCCCGCCGGCGTGACGTTCGCCGACGTGCTGTCCGGCGTCGATGAGATCGCGTTCACCACGATCCAGCCGGGCTTCTTCTTCTCCTTCGATGACTACGACGTCACGCTGGACAACATCTCGATCACCACGTCAGCAGTGCCCGCACCGGGCGCCCTTGCCCTGCTGACGACGGCAGCGGTGGGTACGCGACGACGACGTCGCCGCAACTGATTTCTTCTCCTCCTTGTCCCACTGCTCTGTACGGCGTGCCAACCGCGCGTCGTATAGTCGAGCACACGCCCGGGAACCCGGCTATGAAAGCCGGGTTCCTATTTTTTTGCCACAACCCACAGCGCGCCTGGCACCGGTACACTGCCGGATCAGATGATCGATACGCATTGCCATCTCACGTTTCGCGATTTCACCGACCGCGTCGACGACGTGATCGCCGATGCGCATGCCGCGGGTGTGCACACCATGATCACGGTGGCGACGACCGCTGAAGATGCGCCGCGCGCCCTTGCGATCGCAACCGAGCACAACAGTGTCTACTGCACCGCCGGCGTGCATCCGCTCTACAGTGACCAGCCGCGCAACTGGGATGTCATTCGAAAGACCGTTGAGCATCCGCGCTGTGTCGCGTGGGGCGAACTCGGCCTGGACAATCATTACGATCGACCGCCCCGTGCGCTGCAGGATGCTGTGCTTTCGGAACAACTCGCACTGATCGAATCGGCGCGTGATGACGGCCTCGACAAACCGATCGTGGTGCATTGCCGGGAAGCGTTCGACGATGTGCTCGCGGCGTTTCGCACGTCATCGCTCGATCCCGCGCGCTTCGTCTTCCATTGCTTTACCGGCAGCGTCGACGATGCTCGCGCGGTCCTGGATTACGGGGCATGCATCAGCTTCACCGGCGTCGTGACGTTTCGAAACGCGAGGGAGGTCGCGGACGCCGCCGTCCTCGTACCGACCGATCGCATTATGGTCGAGACTGACGCCCCATTTCTCACGCCGGAACCTCATCGAACTGTCCGGCCCAACGAGCCGAAACACGTCGTCCACACGGCCCACTTCATCGCGGACCGCCGCGGCATCTCCGCGGAGGAATTCGAACGACAGACGGATGCCAATGCCCGTGCGTTCTTCGGACTTCCCGGCTGACCGAACCGCGTCCGCTACCTTCGCCGTCTGTCCCCTACTACCATGCGATCATGACGAAGCTGTCCTATCAGACTGCCGGTGAATCGCACGGACCCGCGCTGACCACGCTCATCAACGGTCTGCCTGCGGGTCTCGAACTCGATGTCGACTTCATCAACGATGAGCTGCGCCGACGCCAGGGCGGTTACGGCCGCGGCGGCCGGCAGCGAATCGAAACCGACAAGGTGACGTTCACTGCAGGCGTGCGACGCGGGCTGACGACCGGCGCGCCGCTGGTCATGACGATTCCCAACAAAGACAGCCGGCTGGACGACCTCGAACGCACACCGCCGGTGTATCGACCGCGACCGGGCCACGCTGATCTCGCCGGTTCGGTGAAGTGGCTCACGACAGATTGCCGGGAAACACTCGAGCGCGCCAGTGCACGCGAGACCGCAGCGCGCACCGCTGCAGGCGCCGTGGCGTGCTGCCTGCTGCGTGAATTCGACATCCGCGTGCTCGGGTTCGTGCGCGCCATGATGGATGCATCGACCGACGTCATGCCGACCGCGGCAACGTACGATGCGTTGCTCGAAGCGCGGAATGCATCGAGTGTGTACTGCCCGGATGAATCGGCGACCGAACACATGGTCGAGCACATCCGTCAGGCGAAGATTGATCAGGACACCGTCGGCGGATTGGTCGAGACCCATGTCTTCGGACTACCGATCGGACTCGGCTCCTGTGTGCACTGGGATCAGAAACTCGATGCTCGCATCGCGGGCGCGGTCATGGGGATTCAGGCGTTCAAAGCAGTCGAAATCGGACTCGGAAAAGACTGTGCCTTCCGCACAGGTTCGAATGTGCATGACCCCATTGGCTACGACGAATCCAGGCGAGCGGAGACCAATCTTGGCTTCACGCGGTCAAGCAACAATGCCGGCGGCCTGGAAGGCGGCATGACGAACGGCATGCCGCTGGTCGTGCGCGGCACGATGAAGCCGATCAGCACATTGCTGCGTGGGCTTCCGAGCATCGACCTGAATCGTAAGGAACCGGAGCAGAGTCAGTACGAGCGATCGGATGTCTGTGCGGTGTCGGCGGCGAGCGTTGTGATGGAGAACGTCATTGCGTTCGAGATCGCCCGCGCTTTCCGTGAGAAGTTCGGCGGCGACAGCATTCACGAAGTTCGTGCAGCATTTCTCGCGTATATGGATCTCGCGCAGCGGCTGCCACTCACCCCGCCGATCATGCCGGCTTGAGTTCATCGAGCCAGCCTGCAAGCTGGTCGTGGTTGCGCTCGCGCGCCAGGTCCGCCGGCGTCACGCCGTCATCACTCGTGCACACCGGATTGGCGTGATACTCAATAAGTACGGTCGCCATGTCGGTATGACCGTGACCGGCTGCAGCATGCAATGCAGTCCATCCGCCGCGTTGCGCTGCGTTCGGGTCTGCGCCGGCGCGAAGCAGTCGTCCCATGATGTCGACATGATGACCGGCCGCCGCGGAGTGCAGCGGTCGAACGGCGCTCGGGTTGTCCGCGACCGCGTCCGGGTCGGCGCCGGCAGCCAGGCAGGCATCCACACTTGCCGGCTGTCCGAAGAAGCACGCGAGATGCAGCACGGTGAACCCATCACTGCTTCGACGCGATGTGAGGTCGTCGTCGTCGTCCAGATGTCGTTTGAGCCCGGTCACATCGCCCAACGCTGCGGCTTCGAATGCATCGAACGGCACCGCACCGGGACGCAGCACATCCACGATGTCATCTCGCCCGTGGTACAGCGCCACCATCAACGCGGACAGGCCGCGGGCGTCGATCGTTCGTCCGGCATGTGGGACATGTTCGAGCAGACGGTGAATCGACTCGATATCGCCTTCGGCAATCATGTCGAACACATCAACATTTGCCATGGCCCCATGATACGGCCGCGAGGCCGCAACGCCATCGCCAAAACGACAGCGTGCCCTCATGATGAGGGCACGCAGAGAATCAGTTGTCGCGAGACGACCGGCGATTCAGGCTCGGCGACGGCGACGAGCAAGGCCCGCACCGACGAGCAGCGCCAGAGCCGACGGTGCCGGGACCGTGTACGTGAGGTTGTCGAGGCCGCCGGAACCGGCGAAATCGAACTGCACGCTGATCACGTCGTTCATGTCAATGCCGTCGTCGGTCAGGATGACCGCGACTGAACCGAAGCCCGCCTGCGGGTTCACGTTCTGGAAGTCAAGCGTCATGATGCCCGGGACCGGATCCTGGGTCAGGTCGCCCGTCCATTCATCCGGCACGAAGAAGACGCGGCTGTTGCCAGACGTGTCGAACATCGTGATGGTGACGTTCTGGTTATTGCCATTGATGTCGACGAGATCGATCGTGCACAACTCAACGGCCGTGTTGAAGTTGAACGTGATCGAGCCGCCGTTGGCATCGTCATCGGGCGTGTCGTAGAAGTCGCCCGTGCTGGATGAACCGGCCATCTGATTCGTCAGAATGTTGCCTGAATTCACCCACATGTCAGGGTCAGCGGCGTTCACGCCAGCCGTCGAGTCGAAGATCACGATGCCTTCGCTCGGTCCGGAATGCGAGAGCGTGAAGTCGCTGAAGAACTCATCGTTGTTATCGATGATCTGGCCGTTGCCGAGGGCACCGCCGTTGTCATCGGTGCTGAAGTCCACGGTGGTGAACCCACCGAGGGCCGTGCCGGACAGGCACACCCCACACACAAGGACTCCTGCATTCGCAAGAGAAGTGATACGCATGATGTCTTTCTTCCTTCCATGCCGGTCCGCAACCACACACCGCGGTCCGGCAATCTTCCTTCAACCATCCACCTGCGATCCATCGCTGTCGTGCAAGCCACCAGCCCAACACGACAACCGGCCATCCCTGACCGCTGGTCACTCTCTCTTCAATTGCAGTTGTGTCCCGGACGCCTTCCGTCGAGATCAGACATGGAGCCTCGACGCCCACAAGGTCCTGGTGGACAGAAACATATTGATGCAACCCCGTACACGATGCAACCAGAAAGTACAGACATTATGGGACACTTCAGCGATGTCCCCAGAGACGGATAGGCCGAAACCTCAACGAAAAACGCCCCTCACGGCCATGTGAAGGGCGTTTCGGACTTGTGATGTGTCTTCGAACTCAGGCGGTTCGAACGACCGGGTCAGGCTGATCAGAATCCGCCGGCTGCACGCTGATCTGAAGTTGTCCTCCCGCCGCGTCAACCGCAATGGTGTCCCCGGGTTGCGCTTCGCCTCGGAGCAGCCGCGTCGCGATTTCGTTCTCCAGACGCTGCTGGATGACACGCTTCAACGGACGGGCACCGAACTGCGGGTCGTAGCCTTCATTGGCAATCAACTGCACGGCGTCATCATGCATCGCCAGCGACAAACCACGATCAGCGAGTCGACGACGGAGATGTCCCAACTGGATCTCCACGATTCCTGCCAGTTCATCACGACCGAGCTGGTGGAAGATGATCGTCTCATCGATTCGGTTCAGCAGTTCAGGCCGCAGCGTTTGTTTCAGCATGCTCTTCACATGCGTTTCAATCTCGATGTCGAGCGCGCCCTGTTCAGTCATGTCGAGAATCGCGCTTGATCCGATGTTGCTCGTCATCACGATGATCGTGTTCCGGAAGTCCACGGTTCGTCCGTGACCATCGGTCAACCGGCCATCATCAAGGACCTGCAACAACACATTGCTCACATCCGGATGCGCCTTCTCCATTTCATCAAACAGAATCACGCAGTACGGTCGACGTCGAACCGCTTCGGTCAGGCGTCCACCTTCTTCGTAGCCGACGTAGCCGGGAGGCGCGCCGATCAGTCGCGCCACGGCGTGTTGCTCCATGTACTCGCTCATGTCGATGCGCACCATCGCGTCATCGGTATCGAACAGGAACTCCGCGAGCGATTTGCACAGCTCAGTCTTGCCCACGCCAGTGGGACCAAGGAAGAGGAACGAACCGATCGGCCGGGTTGTTTCGCTCAGACCCGCGCGACTTCGACGCACCGCGTCAGAGACTGCCCGGACTGCTTCACGCTGACCGACGACACGCTCCTGCAGTTCGTCCTCCATGCGCAACAGCTTTTCGCGCTCGCCTTCGACCAGGCGTGAGACCAGAATACCGGTCCATTTCGCGACGATCTCTGCGATGAGCTCCGCATCGACTTCCTCGCGCACCATGGTCGTCCCGAGCTCTCGCCGCTTCTCAAGTTGCTGCTCCGCGGCGTCGAGCCGTTCATCCAGCTCGCGCAGTTCGCCGTATTGAATCCGAGCCGCACCTTCGAGGTCGCCGCGTCGCTGCGCTTGTTCCAATTCGGTGTGCTTGCGATCGATCGCTTCCTTCACCGCCTTGATCTCGTCCAGCTCGGCCTTCTCTTCGTCCCATTGCGCCTTGAGCACACGATGTCGCTCACCCAACTCCGCAATGTCACGTTCGACATCATCCAGACGTCCGCGCGATGCATCATCCTTCTCAAGCTTCAACGCTTCACGCTCAATCTCCAGTTGCATGATGCGACGATGCAGCTCATCCAGCTCGGTCGGCATCGAATCCGCCTCAATCCGCAGCTTTGATGCCGACTCGTCCAACAGATCGATCGCCTTATCCGGCAGGAATCGATCCGCGATGTACCGATGACTCAGCGATGCCGCGGTCACCAACGCACTGTCCTGAATGCGCACACCGTGATGCGCTTCATAACGCGGCTTCAAGCCGCGCAGAATCGCAACCGTATCTTCCACGCTCGGCTCGCCGACATAGACCGGCTGGAAACGACGTTCAAACGCCGCATCCTTCTCGATGTGCTGACGATACTCATCCAGCGTCGTCGCTCCGATGGCTCGGAGCTCACCGCGCGCGAGTGCCGGCTTCAGCAGGTTGCCCGCAGACACGGCACCTTCCGCAGCGCCGGCGCCGACAATCGTGTGGAGTTCATCGATGAACAGAATGATCCGGCCGTCGCTCGCAGTGACCTCGCGTAGGACCGCTTTGAGGCGTTCTTCAAATTCGCCACGGAACTTCGCGCCCGCGAGCAACTGACCGACATCCAACGCCACGATACGGGCATCACGCATGGATGATGGACAGTCTCCATTGACGATGCGCAACGCGATGCCTTCCGCGATCGCCGTCTTGCCGACGCCCGGCTCTCCAATCAGCACCGGGTTGTTCTTCGTGCGCCGGCTGAGTACCTGAATACAGCGCCGAATCTCTTCATCACGGCCGATGACCGGATCGAGCTTGCCCTGCTGTGCCTTCTCAACGAGATCAATGCCATACTTGGCGAGTGCTTCGTATGTCTGTTCAGCGTTCGCATCGGTGACATTGGAAACACCCGACGCCGCTCGCAGCGCGGTGATCGCTTCATGAATGCGGGCGCGGTTCGCGCCGTTGACAGTCAGCGCTTCCTTCGCCGCTGAGTTCACCTCACACAGCGCCAACAGCACATGCTCGGTCGTCACGTAGCTGTCGCCGAGTGTTCGAGACTCTTGCTCCGCGGCAGACATCATCTCCATGAACGCACGGCTCGGCGTCATGCCGGCTTCACCACCGGAGACGGTCGACAGCCGACCCAGTTCTGCCCGTGCGACTGCAAGCGCCTGATCAGCGCCGACGCCGGCCTTCTCGAAGACGCGTCGCGCGAATCCCTGCTGATCATCGAGCATCGCGACGAGGACGTGCAATGGCGTGAGTTCCGGATGTGAACTCGACATCGCGAGCGATTGTGCATCGGCAAGCACTTGCTGGGTGAGCGTTGTCAATCGGTCCATTCGCATGATGATCCCTCCGGCTGTAACGAATTGCGGTCACACCGCATCTCACTGATCGCAAACCCCGCGCCAATCGCCAACCGCCGCTGATACGCTGATAATGCCGCTGGACGCTGCCAGAACGGCAGACCATCCTGAGGATCGACCCACTTCGTCATGCCCACGCCAACGATGTCAGTCCGGGCCAATCTCATCGCGGCACTCGTGATCCTCGGTCTGACAACACCCATCGTGCGCTGGCTGATCATTCACGGTGGCGAAACCGGCTTGATCGCACCCGGCGTGATCTCTTACTGCAATGTGCTCTTCGTCGGAAACCTCGCGGCAGCGCTCGTCTCACTCCTTGTATTCGGACCGCGCGCGATTCTCGCTGATCTGCGCGGTGTACGTGGTGTCGGCTGGCTGCATCTCGCCGGCCACATCGCGCTTGCGGTCATCGTGCCGGCGCTGTTGTTCACCGCGCTTGAAATGACGACGGCGATCAATTTCATACTGCTCGCCCGTTTCGAAATCGTGCCTGTCAGCATCATCTCGTTCGTCATCCTCAGGCGCCAAAGAACGCCAGCCTCATGGTGCGGCCTCGTGCTGATCCTCATCGGCGCGGCGTTGATCTGCACGTTTGATGCCATCCAGCGCGATCTTCGCGGCGAAGTGCTGATCGTCATCGCGGTCACGATTCAGGGATTCTCCATTCTGCTTGCAGACTCAAACGTCTCATCCGTTGGCGTGTGTGGCATGCTGTTCGTGCGCAACGCGGTCTCATCCCTCGTCTTCTTCGTCACCGCGATGATCCTCTTCGGCCCGGAACACTTTGCCGAAGCGTTCACCGGTCGGCTGTGGATCGTCATGGTGATCTATGCCGCCATCATCGTGGTCAGTGGCCAGCTCACCATGCATCGTGCGAAGCGCACGCACGATGCTCGCGCGTTGTCCACGTGGTCGCTCACCGTGCCTGCGATCGCGGTCATCGGTGCCTGGGCGATTCTCCAGGAGCAACCGAGCCTGACTCAGATCATCGCGCTCGTCTGTATCGTCAGCGGTCTTGCCCTGGGTCGACCGCAGCGCCACGAAAGCCATCGAACGGTTCCGATCGCCGAACGCGGACTCGCCGCCGGCAACTGAATGCCGCACTGACCGCTACACTTGCGTCATGCTGAAACGTCTCGTCATCACCTTCGTCGCCGGCGTTCTCATATGTGCCATGGTGATGCTGATCATGCGCGTTGCGTCATCGAGAGCAGCGCTGACGGGCGCGATGGCACACGAGACGACTGCCATCATCATCGATGATGCGGCAACCGTCACTCATTCGTTTCGATTGACGAACGCGTCTGGCGGAACCATCACCGTCGCGCAGCTCAAACCATCGTGCAGCTGTCTGCGCGGCCGCGCTGAGACGACATCCATCGCCGATGGCGACGACCTCGTCATCGAAGTCGAGATGACCGTCGAGAAGACCGCGAAAAAGACCGAGCGACTTCACGTGCTCCTGGAACCAATTGGCAATCGCACGCTCGAGTTCACGGTCAACGCACGACGTGACAATCCGATTCGTCCTATTCCGAGTCCGCTGCGATTCAACGCTGCAGGAACGGCAGGCGCACCGATCACCGTTGAACGCTGGCTCAATGATCCGACGCCTCCCGACGTCAACGTCACCGTCTCCGCTGGATTCGAAGCCGCATTATCGTCATGGCGCGAATTCAAACCCGCCCAACCGAGCGAGGGACGACCTGCGCTTTGGCGCGCAGATCTCCTGATCACACGGACCGACAATGCTGACACTTCGGAGGATGCCGTCGTGACCGTCTCCATGCACGAGCTTGAGACGACACACGACGCTACGGCCCAGCTGTTGCCGTAGCGCAGTCCCAACGTTTGACCGGGAAACCCGCGGGCCGAACCTCGTCTCGGTCATGCAGCCATGACACAAGCCAGCGGAAAGCCGTCACCAACCGCGGACCTGGTCGGTTGAACATCTGGTTGCCATCGACAAGCACGACCTGATTGGCCTGTACCGCCGGCAATTCGCTCCACCATGGTTGCGCACACAGGGCCGGCATCTCGCGCTCGATCGCCGGCAGGTCGTACCCACACGGACACACAATCAGTCGTTCCGGTTTCGCCGACACAAGATCATCGGCCGAGATCTGCCGTGACTTCGCCCCGGGCTCGTTGAGCACGTGTGCACCGCCTGCGGCGTTGATGAGTTGTGGCGTCCAGTGGCCCCCAGCGAACAACGGGTCCATCCACTCGAGAAACGCCACCGGCACCGACGCCATGTATGGATTCGTGTAGTCCACCGCTGTCCAATACTCACCGCGCAACGACACCATCGCGGCATCGGCCGCTTCTGTTCGTCCAATCGCCTGCCCGATGGTCAATATGTCGTCGTAGATGTCTTCGAGCGTTTGCGGATTCAGGCTGACAACGCTGGGTTCAGGCGACATGGTCGCGACAACGCCACGGACGGTCTTCAAATCGATCGAACAGACATCGCACAGATCCTGCGTGAGAATCACATCCGGCTCCAACGCACGCAGTTGATCGACGTCGAGCGTATACAGCGAACGATCCGAGTCATCCTGCTGGAGCGCTTCGCGCACCTGCCGGTCGATGTCCGCACTCGTTGTTGCCACCGTGCGCTGGCCGGTCAGCACGGGTCGATCAGCGATGGATGCAGGATAGTCGCACTCATGCGAGCGTCCGACGAGCATGTCCTCCGCGCCGATCGCACACAGCAGTTCTGTCGCCGACGGGAGCAGTGACACGACACGCATGCAGCACGCTTTCCTTAAAGGGCCTTCGAGGGATTACAACACGAACCGGCTGAGATCCTCATCCCGCAAGACTGCACCGATGCGCTCACGGACAAATGAATCGGTGATCTTCACCGTCTTGTCCTTACGATCCGGCGCATCGAATGAAATCTCTTCAAACACACATTCGATCACGGTCATGAGTCGGCGAGCGCCAATGTTCTCCATGGTGGCATTGGCTTCCGCGGCAAGCTCGGCCATCGCATCGATCGCCGCGTCGTCGTATGTGATCTTGAGACCTTCCGTCGCGAGCAGTGCCTGCTGCTGTACCGTCAGCGCTGCATCCGGCTCCACCAGAATGCGCTTGAAATCGTCCTTCGTCAGCGCTTCCAATTCAACGCGAATCGGGAATCGACCCTGTAATTCAGGCATCAGATCACTCACCGCCGCAACATGAAACGCACCCGCAGCGATGAACAGAATCTGATCCGTATGCACGACACCGTGCTTCGTAGTGACCGCACTGCCTTCCACGATTGGCAACAGATCGCGCTGCACACCTTCACGTGACACATCGGCACTGCGCTGCGATGCGCCAGCGGCGACCTTGTCGATCTCATCGAGGAAGATGATGCCCGACTGCTCTGTACGTGCGATCGCGTTGTCCACCACCTTCTCGTCATCGACAAGCTTGTCTGTCTCTTCCTGCAGAAGAATACGACGCGCTTGCGCCACCGTCACCGTACGCCGATGCGTCTTGTCCGGCAGGAGATTTTCCAGCATCGACGCCATTCCCGGATCAAGCTGATCCGGTCCCATGCCGCCCATCATCGGAATGTTGGCGCGCTCGCGCACAGTGATTTCAATCTCACGATCCTCGAAGAAGCCTTCGCGCAGCTTCTCGTGGAGTCGCTTGCGCACGCGCTCGTGTTCATCGGGCGTAGTCGATGTGGTGTCATCGTCGGCGTCGTTTTGTTCGGACCACGCCGGAACGGGCGGTTCGCCCGCATCGCCGAGCAGAAGACTCACGAGCCGGCGTTCGACCGCTTCCTCTGCCTGCTGCCGCACGGCATCGCCTTGTTCCTGACGAACCATATTGATGGCGAGGTCGAGCAGATCGCGCACCATCGACTCGACGTCACGCCCGTGGTACCCGACTTCGGTGTACTTACTCGCTTCCACCTTAATGAACGGCGCGTTCACGAGCGTGGCGAGTCGGCGCGCGATCTCTGTTTTCCCGACGCCGGTGGGACCGACCATGATGATGTTCTTCGGCGTGATCTCGCGTGCGAGGTCCTGATCGAGCTGCTGCTGACGCCAGCGATTGCGCACTGCCACCGCCACCGCACGCTTGGCGGCGTCCTGACCGATGATGTACCGATCAAGTTGCGCGACGATCTCTCGTGGAGTCAATGCCATCGTTGGATCATAGGATGATTCCGATGCATCGCCGAGACGTTTCATGCGAGCGATCGTGCCGGGGATGATTGTCGTCATTGCCATGCCTCATATTGCCGTTCGGCCTGAAGTCGGAACATCTCACTGCCGGTCACACATGTCGCGCCACGCTGTGCGGCATCCACGAGGAATGGTGTCTGCTCTGGCGCGTATACCGTTTCGAACACGATACTCGTCGAATCCGGCCGCGTCGGGTCGCCTTCACACAGTTCGTCGAGCGGATTATTGCCCGGCATCATGCCGCCTTCCATGCCGATTGACGTCGCGTTCACGTAGATGTCAAAACGATGCGTCGCCAGACCATCAGCCGCGCCGACCGAAATACCGTCCACGTGTGATGCGAGTTCATGGGCACGCTCCGGCGTGCGATTGAACACCGTCACGTCAGCGCCGGCGTCACATAACGCGCTCGCCGCAGCGCGCGCCACGCCACCCGCGCCAAGCAGTGCCACCGATGCGCCTCGCAATTCCTCGCGGCGTGTCGCCAACGCATCGATGATCGCCGGTGCATCAGTATTTATCGCCGACAGATTGTCAGAGGCTCCGATGGAGAGCGTGTTGACCGCACCGGCACGATCGGCAGCAGCATCAACGGTGCCGCCACGTTCGCGCACGAAGCGCAACGCGTTCTCCTTGTGAGGAATCGTGACGCTGGCGCCTCGGAAGTGCAACGATGGCTCATCCATCAGTGTGCCGATTGATGCCTTGAAATGCAGATGGTCATCCGCGACCGGAAGCGGCAGGTATACCGCGTTGCGGCCATCGACCGCGAACCGCGCGTTGTGATACGCCGGACTCTGCGAGTGCGCGACCGGCCAACCAATCACGCCGAAGACCTCCGTCGATGTGTTGATGCTCTCCGTGCGATAGAAATCACGAAGATCGGTGATCGTCGGTTGGCCTGGCGCCGTCTCCTCATTCGTGTCTGCAACGGCGAACGTCAACATCCCGCCGAACTTCGGCGCGAGCACCCGACTCATCAGGCCGTACTCGCCCATGACGATCGCGATCATCGGCTTCTGTCGATCGCGGAGCAATTCGAACGCTTCGAGGTTGTCACGCAGCGATCGACCCATCCATACGATCTTGATCACGTTCGCCTGCGGTTCATCGTGCATCGCGGCGACACGCTGCATGAGATCACGCGGCCGGCCGCTGAAATCGTGCGATGACAGGATCAAGCTCGTGCGCGGAATACCATCCTGCGTCGAATCGGATGCGAGACCGCGCATCGCGGTCCGGACCGTCGCGGCGCGCTGCCACGTCGCGAGCTCAATGTCGATGTAGCGCGGCCAGACGTCAGCCTGATGAAGCGCCGTGAGCAACGCCACGCGTTGCTCGTCGCTCCCGTTGAAGACGCCACCCTCACCAGCATCTCGACACGTCACAATGCATGGCGCGGGACTCTCGCGGACCAGCTGCACGACCGCCGCAGGCGCATCCTCATCGCCGGCAACAGGGTCGACACGCCATTCGATCAACCGGGCACCGGCGTCAACCGCATGCCTGGCTCGGATCAATGCGGTCGGGACATCACCGGGCGCATCAACAGCAATCGGAACACAAATCAGACTCATACTGGCATCCTACGGCTCAGCGTGGTTCCGTGCGCGACGATACGATGCGTGTTATGGAACACGATGTGATTGACAACGCGTATGCCTACCTCATCGGGTACACGTTCGGTGAGATCCAGTTCGGCGAACACCTTCGTCAGATCAAGTACGTCGTCACCCATGATGGCCGTCTCGTTGCACCGGTCATGGTGGCGATGCTGCAAACGCTCGATTGCGTGCTCTTCGTGCCGGATGCCGGCGAAGAATCCATGGAGATCGCGGTCTCCCTCGAGCAGTTCGAGGAATCGGGCGAGCACGGTCGCTGGGTCGACCGCTGGCAGATCTTTCACGGCGATCCTGAAGATGTCCGATGGGCGTTTCTCGATGTCGATGCCGTCCGGCACGAAGGCTCGTTCGTGGATGGCGAAGCCCTGATTCGGCCGAACCCGCTTGCGGACGATGAAGCGAAACTCTGCCGGTTCATGAACGACAACCATCGCGATGATCTGCGCCGCCTGTGCCATCACCACGCATCGATCGACATTGACCATCCGGTGATGGTCGGCATTGACCCACTTGGCATTCACGTCCGCGGCCGCTTTGAAGTCGTGCGCGTCGAATCTTCAGAACCGATGACTGATGCCGACACCGCACAGCGTGTGCTGGTCGCCATGTCGCGCGATGCCGAGGCGACCGCGTGAGCAATGAACGCATCGTCATCACGCGCCCACTTTGCATCGATGTTCCTGCGCGGTTTCGGGATGAAGGCTATGAGAACATCTGGTTCAACGACCGCGATGAACGCCTGTCGCGCGATGCACTGCTCCAGTGCATACGTGGCGCTGATGCGGTCCTTGCGACGCCCGCAGACACGCTCATCAACCATGAGTTCTTCGACGCCGCCGGTGAACAGCTGAAGGTCGTATCGAACTACGCGGTCGGCGTCGACAACATTGACCTCGCCGAAGCCGCACGACGTGGCGTGCGCGTCGGCCACACGCCGCACGCGGTCACCGAACCAACGGCGGACGTCGCGTGGCTGCTGATGCTCGGCGCTGCTCGACGCGCGTACGAAGGTCAGCAGCTCGTCCGAAGCGGTCAGTGGACCGGCGTCGGCCCGAACCAATTGCTTGGACAGCGCCTCCTTGGCAAGACGTTGTTCATCGTCGGCGCAGGTCGCATCGGATATGCCACCGCACGACGTGCCATCGGCTGGGAGATGCCGATTCTGTATCACGCCCGCCGACAACACGAGGACTTCGAAGTCCAACCGCTCAACGCCACACGTGTGACGCTGGAAGAAGGGCTTCGTCAGGCAGACATCGTGTCATTGCACGTCCCGCTGAAGGAAGACACACATCACCTCATCGGCAAGGCTGAAATTGCATTGATGAAGCCGACCGCGATTCTCGTCAACACCGCTCGCGGCGCCGTGATTGATGAAGCCGCGCTCGTTGAAGCGTTGCGTACAAGACAGATCGCCTCCGCAGGCCTCGATGTCTTCGAGCATGAACCGCAACTGCATGCCGGGCTCGCCGACCTCATCAACTGCGAGTTGCTTCCGCACCTCGGATCGGCCACGTTCGAAGATAGAGCGTGGATGGTCGACATTGCCATCAACAACGTACTCGCGGTCCTCCGCGGGACCGACATGCCACACCAGTACACGGATCTCGAGTAACCACACATGGCAACCCGCACCAGCGACCCTGAAATCCCGATGCGCGAATACGAACAGCGCCGAACGAAACTCATGCGCGCCATCGGCAAAAGCGTCGGCCTCGTCTTTGCGGGCACGCACGACGATCATCTCAACGACACGTTCCGGCCGCACCCGCACTTCGAGTACCTCACCGGCGTGACGACCGAACCCGGCGCGATCCTGATGATCGATCCGAGCCATCCCCACGAAGCACGCCGGGCGATCCTGTACCTGCGACCGCTCAACCCGGAACTCGAACAGTGGGACGGCCTCCGGTCGCCCATCAGCGCTGCGCTCCGCGATGCATGCGGTGTCCGAACGATCTACCGAACCGCAGCGCTCGGACGGTTTCTCAACGAGGCGGTGCAACGCTCACAACGGCTCGTCTGCCTCCATCCGCTCGCACAGTACAACCAGCCGATTTCCCCTGATCTGAAGATCTTTCGTGATGTCATGGAACGCGTGCCCGGTGT
>JBCCFX010000017.1:0-30329 GCA_039029515.1 Planctomycetota bacterium | reverse complement strand
TCCAATCCCGGCAGTGGGGGTTCAATTCCCTCGGCCCGTGTTTCGTGTGATCTTCCCCCTGCATCGGCTGGGCATTGGCGGGCCCCGGAGGCTCTGAACCTCCCGCGCATGATGCGCCGTGGCGGTTCGAATCCGTCCCGATGTGTTGGCACTCGTTGCCTTGTTCTTCCTCTTCCCCCACGCCCGGTGCGTGCGAACAGCGCGCACCGGGGTTTCTCAAGTTTGATATCTCCTGACGTCGTCCGCCGGCGCACACGGTTCATCACGCGTGTGTGTTCCGGGACAACGGGTTCGACCGGCGTCGGTGCGATGTGTGTTAGCTCAATGGTTAGAGCGAGCGTTTGTTAAGCGCTAGGTTGCTGGTTCGACTCCAGTACACATACCAATGGCAATGAGCATATGAAGCTCTGGGGTTCGACTCCCCCCTTGAGAGGGTTCTCTCACCAGGGACGGGTGCAGCGCGACTGACCTGTCGTTGGCTCCGCGTCGATGGGATTCGTGCGTGTTCGCCTCGGCGAACACAATCGGTCTCGTCGACACCGTGCAATCGGCCTGCAATCACGTGGGTCCGGCATGTCACGCCGGCGCGGCGATGGCGCCCCGCATCGATTCGGTTCGTGTCGCTCGTGGACCGCCGGACGATGTGCGGCGTGGTCGCGCAGCGCAGCCACTGCCATGTCTCAAACGTGATTCCGTCGAGACCGCGGGGCGCCACGACACCGATGTGGTGCTGCCCCGTCATCAATCAGTTTCCACGTGATGGTTCACGTGTTCATGCGGTGTGAGGTGGGATTCACGTTTTTCCCGGAAGGGAGGTTTCGTCATGTTTCGTACGCGTATTCGTCTCCACGAAATCGGTCTGCTCTTCCGTCACGGCGACTTCGTTCGTCCGCTGGCGCCGGGCGTTCACTGGTTCCTGCTCCGTCCGTTCGGATTCGGTCGTTCGGTGCAGGTCCGCAACACGCTGGAGAGCACGTTCAATCACACCATGCTCGACATCATGCTTCGCAACGCAACGCTGCGTCGTTCGCTCGAGGTCATTGACCTGAGCGATACCCAGCGTGCGCTGGTCTGGAAGGATGGTCGTCTGGGTTGGGTCCTCGGTCCGGGTCGCCATGCGTTCTGGAAGCAGCCGTACGATCTCGCGGTCGAAGTGTTCGACGTGACGGAGTTCAAGCTGTCGCACGAGAAGATCGAGGCCATCCTCGGTCACTCGGGTGGCGCGCGATTCCTGGATGGCATCCGCGTGGAGCCGCACGAAACCGTGCTGCTCTTCCGCGAGGGTGCCTTCGTTGAGCAGCTCGAACCGGGCATGCACGTCTACTGGAAGCAGGCGGGCAAGCTGATCGCGAAGCGTATCGATCTGCGCGAGCAGGTCTCGGACGTTTCGGGCCAGGAGATCATGACCGCGGACAAAGTGACGCTGCGCGTCAACATGGTCGTGACCTACCAGGTCGAGGATCCGATGCGTGCGGTGACGGTCGTGACGGACGAAGTGCAGGCGCTGTACCGCGAAGCACAGTTGGTGCTGCGTGAGGCGATCGGTACGCGTTCGCTCGACAAGTTGCTGACGGACAAGGACGCCGTCGGCCGCGAGGTCCGTGACATGCTGCGTGTCCGTGCGCAGGAATTTGGTATCGCGGTGCGATCGGTTGGTCTGCGTGACGTGATCCTGCCGGGTGAGATGAAGTCGATCCTGAACCAGGTGATCGAAGCGCAGAAGCAGTCGGAGGCGAACTTGATTCGTCGCCGTGAAGAAACGGCGGCGGCGCGCAGCCAGGCGAACACGGCCAAGCTGCTCGCCGACAACCCGGCGCTGACGCGCATGAAGGAACTCGAATCGCTGCAGGACATCCTCCGCGGTTCCAAGGCAACCTTCGTGCTCGGTCAGGGCGACATGGTGGAGCAGGTCGGTCGACTGGTCAGCCGCGAGGCAGATCAGAACGGTCGAGGTCGCGACACCTCATAGTTGCGCGTCTTGCGGGCGTCGTGTCACGGTTCCTCCGGGGAACCGGGCGCGGCGTCCGCGTTCTTAGTTGGATGAAGGTCGTGATGCGGCGTCGGCCGGTTTCCGCGCAATCGTCACCATCGCGTTGAAGCCTTCCGCGAATTCCTCGTCGGTGAGTCCTTCGTTCCAGCCCAATGCTCGGCCCATCGCGCGTGCCTTCTTGGAGTCATCTTCGTTCCATCGAATGATCTCGAAGCCGACGGTGGTCATCAGCTCACGGTCGAACGGACATTCGCCTGAGGCCCACGGAATGTAGGGTTCATCCGGTGCGGCGGGCTTCGGGTACAGGTTGTAGATGACGAACCAGCCGCCCGGCGCGAGTGCGTCGTAGACGCTGCGCACGTAGGTCTGATCATCGACGCCAAGATCGATGAGTTGACGCGGATCTGCTTCGCGCTCCGGATGGATGTAGCCTTTCTTGAGCGTATTCTTGCTCATGAAGAGCGTCAGGTCGCCGCCGACAGCGTTACGAATCTGCTCGGTCGTCGGGTATCGCCCGAAGACGAGTGTCACCGAGCCTTCGTTCCCTTTGCCGGCATCCGGCGAGCGCGGCACCGCGCCCTGATCGCTCGGCATGCGATAGATCACATCGTGCACGCCATCAATTTCAATCCCGACAACATCCGCGCCGAGGCTTGCGAGCATGCGCAACTGACCGATGTTGCCGAAACCAAAGTCCGCGATGCGTTTCCCGTCCACGTTGGTCAGGCCAGCTTCACCAACACATTCCAGTGCGCGCAGGTAGGCGATCGGCGTGCTGTAAAGACCGTAGTACCGGGATTCAGTCACCGGCATCTCGCGAAAGTCAGCACGATCCTCTTCGCCAAGCAGGGTGAACATCTCGGGCGAGATCGCGGTGCGGTCAGCGCCACGGAAATACACCGTTCGCCGCTCGGTCATGGGCGACAGATCATCGGCAGCGTTGAGGAATGCGCGACCGAGTTCCGTTTTCGCCAGCGGTGCCACTGTCATCGCTTCCGAGGCAAGCTGATCTCGATACGTTGACGATGTGGTGTCATCCTGCGCGGCGATGGCGGTCGAAGTCAGCAGCAGGAACCCGATGAGTGTGTGATGTGTCATGATCCTCCTGTCGTGTTGAGTGCATCAACTGGGTTCGGTGGAATCGGCGGGAAGTTGTCCGACGGGTCCAGATAGAACTTCAGGAGCGGTACCGGAATGCGGCAGATGTCATCATCGGTGGTGTAGATGAAGTCGAGGCCATCGGATGTGATGATCGGACTCCAGCCGTAGCGAATCGGAAGTTTGCGTGGTTCCGTCCAACGACCATCGACGCGATGAGCGACAAAGACGCCGTTGTTGCCGCGGTCTCCAGAGTTCCGCGTGAAGATAATCCGGTTTCCGGCCATATCCACCCACGCGCCAAACTCCACGCCGTTCTTGGTATTGATCGGAGCGCCGAGCGGCCTGATGTCACTGACGACTGATCCGTCAAGCGTGCCGCGATACAGATCACCATTGCGGTGGAAGTACATCGTGCCGTCATCATGGACGTTGAAGTAATACCCTTCGAAGTCGGGAATGACCGTCGGTTCGCTCCATCCGTCGGCCGTGCGTTCAATGATGTAGACGCCAGCATCTGCGTAGGGTTTACGCCGGCACATCAAGAGGCGTGTCCCCTCGGCATTCGCAAACGCGATGTTGTAAATATCTCGGGCGGCGGGGATCACTTCAGCGTCGCGCCACATCCCATCACGCCAGATCGAGATCATGGCATTCTGCTGTGTCCAGTCATCGCTATAGCGTGTGAACACTGCGGCCCGGCGATCCGCGGTGAGGGTCAACGTATTCTCATTGCCTCGCTCGGTGGCAATGATGCCGGGAGCAAATGGGGCAGGAAGGATGCGCGGCGGAGCATCAACCGGGCCTTGAGACGCCGGCGGCGTTTCGATCTTTGTCTCGCTATACGTGATCGTCCTGAGGTCACGGTAGGTGAGTTCATCGTTGATAAACACGAGACGATGCGTCCAGTGGCCATGTGGCGTCATCCCGATGATCTCGAACCGAGTTGCGCGCTCTTCAGTTCCGTCGAGGCGTCGCCACGTTCGGCTGATCTCATTCCCGAATGCGTCATACGCGTAGAGTTCTTCGCTGTAGAACTCCTGAGACTTGGGTGCGTAGTACTGTTGGTAGATCTCGCGGCCCGCGTCGTCGAGATGGTCGCGAATCTGCCGTCGTGGCCATTCGCCAACCGCGCCGTAATAGACGTCCCGGTATCGTCCATCCGGACTCGTCACGAACAGCTCCGGATACGGCATCAGTTCGTCTTTGATCCAGTAAGCAGCGCGCGATGGCGACTTCGATGTGCCGTCGTACACGCCAATCCAGGTCACGCGCGGCCGAATGTCCGCGTCAAGTTCCTGCCAGCGAATCAGGCGGCCGCGCACATCTCGGAATTCACGGCGGAGTCCGTCCAGTTTGCCAGGCTCGACGAACGTGCCGTGCACGGCTGACACGGTGTACCGAGACGTTTCCGATTCCTGTATGACCGGTGCGGTGCGCTGGCCAGCTGTGCCAACGGAGGTGAGCAAGAGGACGACGATTGCGGCACCGCATCTGATCGCCGGATCGTGAATGCAACGTCGAGAGATCACTGTCGCACTGTACCACGCGGTCGTGACAGAGTGGGGCATGATGAAGTTACTCGCGCAGCCGGGAGCGGACATGTCGCAATTCGGCCTGATCGGGAACTGTGCGTATCGCTCCCATCCGGCATAATGTGCGTGTCGCGAGGGGTTCGCGACAATGATGTGGTCCTGCGCGGAGCATCCGCGCGGAAGGGGTGTGTCATGTTCGACTTGCTTTTCGGCCCGTTGGCCGTCTGGTTTGGTGTCCCTGCCGTCATCGGAACGTTGTTCTTCATGGCGCGTCTTGGTATGTCGTTGCTCGGCATTGACTTCGGCGATGGTGCTGATGGCGATGTCGGTGCCGTCGATATGGACGCCCCGATCGATGAGGGATTCGACCACGCGGAATCCACGTCCGTGTTCAAGTTCCTGTCCCTGCAGACGATCACTGCGTTCGCGATGGGATTCGGCTGGGGCGGTCTGCTTGGCCTCAAGACGTTTGAACTCTCGATGCTCTGGTCGCTCGTCATGGGCGTCGGTGTCGGCGTGGCATTCGCCTGGTTCATCGTGTGGTGCTTCAAGTTGATGTACGCGATGGAGTCATCGGGCAACATCAGCCTGTCGGATGCACTGAACGCCGAAGGCGTGGCCGAGACATCCATCCCGGGCAACGGTGATGGCACCGGTCGCGTTCGCCTGACCATTCGAGATCGTCATCGCGGCTTTGATGCCACGACTGGCGGCGACCCCATTCAATCCGGTACACGCGTGAAAGTCAGCCGGGTCAATAAGGACAACACCGTGACGGTGCACGTCATCTGACGTTCGCCGGCACGCTGAATCGAGACGAATCGCCATTTACGGCGCGATCCACCGGGAGAACATTGCATGTCCATGCTCATCGCGAACGCGAATCCAACGCAATACATCGTTCCTTTCTTCATCATTGCCAGTGTGCTGTTGCTGCTGTTCTTCGTCCTGATCATTCTGGTCAAGCAGTACAAGCGATGTCCGTCAAACCGAATCCTTGTGGTGTACGGTAAGGTCGGCGGCCGGAAGGCTTCGAAGTGTCTGCATGGCGGTGGTGCGTTCGTCGTGCCGCTGGTGCAGGACTATGCGTTCCTCTCGCTTGAACCGGTGGTGATCGAAATTCCGTTGGAGGGCGCACTGTCGCTGAACAACATTCGTGTGAATGTGCCTTCGACGTTTACGGTTGGTGTGTCGACCGATCCGATCCTGATGAACAATGCGGCCGAGCGTTTGCTCATGCTGACCGTGCAGCAGATCCGCGATCAGGCACAAGACATCATTCTCGGCCAGTTGCGCCTGGTGATCGCGACCTTGTCGATTGAGGAAATCAACAAGGACCGCGAGAAGTTCATGGGCCTGATCAACGAGAACGTTGCCCAGGAAATCAACAAGATCGGTCTCGAACTGATCAACGTGAACATCCGCGATATCACCGATGAATCCGGGTACATTCGCGCGATTGGTCAGCGTGCGGCCGCCGAGGCCATCAACCAGGCCAAGGTCGATGTGGCGCAACAGGAACGTGACGGTGCGACCGGCGAAGCGATCGCGGTTCGTGAGCAGACGGTCAACGTCGCCAGCGAACGTGCGTCAGCGACTGAAGGCGAAAAGCAGGCTGAACAGAAGCAGCGTGTCGCGGTGGCCGCGCTCGAAGCGAACGCGATCACCGGCGAAGCGGAATCGCGTCGAAACCAGGAGATTGCAATCGCGGAGCGCGAGGCGGAGACCGTCGCGGCACAGAAGCGTGCCGAACAGGCCCAGCGCATCAAGGTCGCGGATGCGGAAGCGCAGGCCGTCGCAGGCGAAAACGAATCGCGGGAGTCGATCGCGGAAACGACCGCAAAGCTCCGTGAAGTCGAAGCGGAAGCGCGACGTCGTGCCGAGGTCGCCGCAGCGCAAGGCCGCGAAGCAGCATTGCGTGCTGAACGTGAACAGGAGCTCGCGCGACTGGCCAAGGATGTCCTCGCGCCGCAGGAAATCGAAAAGCAGAAGATCGAAATCGCCGCAGAAGCCGAAGCCGAACGCACGCGTCGCGAAGCGCGCGGTGAAGCCGATGCGATCCTTGCGAAGTACGAAGCGGAAGCGGAAGGTGTTCGCAAGGTGCTGGAAGCGAAGGCGGAAGGGTATCGTCAACTCATGGAAGCGGCGGCGGACAACCCGCAGGTCGCACCAACGCTGTTGCTGATCGAACAGCTGCCGGAGCTTGTCCGAGAGCAAGTCAAGGCGATCTCCAACCTGCAGATCGACAAGATCACTGTCTGGGACAGCGGTCGCGGTGGTGCCGGTGCGAACGGCGAAGCCGGGGCCAAAGGCGCGACGGCGGATTTCCTGTCGGGCATGATTGGTTCACTGCCCGCGGTGCACGAACTCGCAAAGCAGGCCGGAATCGAACTTCCCGGCGCGCTTGGACGTGTCGATGAAACCGATGACGATGACGACGCAGACAACAGCATGCCGACGATCGTTCGCCGGCCGTCATCGAAGCCGGATCACCCCTCGTCGTGATAACGCAATGATCGTTGCCGTGCGCGCCTCAGGCGTGCGCGGCAATGACTTCCATCATCTTCTCGAAATCGGGCGGCGTTTCATCGCCGCTCGGTCCGTATGCAGACGGTACGGTTGCACCGAGCAGGCGCAGGTAGACGCCGAGCTGGCCTCGGTGGTGATACAAGTGATTGAAGAGCACGCTGCGCAAGAACGCCGCACGCGGCATAGCGAACAGTTCGATGTCACCGGCCATCATGCGCCACATGGTGCTCATCTTCGCATCGTCAAACTGCGCAAGTGCATCGGTGGCGGTTGTCACCGCGTCATCATGTGCGCGAAGAACGGCGTCGAGTTCGTCTGGTTGGGGGAAACCGACGCTGAAGTCTGGCGCGGGGACGCGGTCTTCAAGAACCATGGACGCAATCATGCCGGGGATTGTGGCCACGTGCATCGCCAGCTGGCCGGCCGCCATGGACTTGTCATGTGGCTTCCAGGTGAGCTTGTCAGCCGGGATCTGTTCGAGGAAACGCCGCGTGGTTGCTGATTCCTGCTGCAGTTCTTCGATCATCATCTGTGCGTGAGTCATGGTGTATGCGCTCCGAGAACGCCCGCATGCGCGGGCATATTTCGTCTGAGGTCAGGATGACAGGGCGATATCGTGGATCTGCTGCAGCATATGATTCCAGCCCTCGCCAACTCCGGCGCGGTGATCGGCTTCGATCATGCCCATCGCGCGGTGACGTAAGGTGAGTTGCGTGGCACCAGCTGTCTCGGTGAGACGGTATTGAATGTGCGAGACGACGGGATAGCTCATGAACATCGGGCCTGTGATCTCGATCAGCGATGGTGGCTTGATGACCTGGACGTGACCCCAGAGGTGTCCGCCGGCATCGCCGAGATCGCGAAACCACCGGCCGCCCGGCCAGGCTTCAAACGCGAGTGACATGGAGGACCCGTCCGGCGCTTGGCCATCCGCGCCAAGTTGTCGAACGAGCGCATCGAACGCGACGGTGATCGGTGTTTCAATGCGAATGTCACGTTCAATGTCGAGCGTGAATTCCGAAGGGAGTGAAGCGATTGCGGTCGTCATGAGGAGCGGTCCTTATCCAAGGCTGTCGCGTCGAGTTCAGTGTGATGCGCGCTCACTGGCATCGACCTGTGCTTCCGCCGATGCCTTGATCGCGTTGAGTTGGTTGCCCCAGTACTGTTCGAAGGTGGATGTCCACGCATGGACGGTCTTCAGCGCTTCCGTGTTTGTGCGATACAAACGCTGGCGACCGACAGGACGGACGGACACCAGGCCCGCCGACTTCAGGATCGAGAGGTGTTTGGAGACCTGTGGCTGCGCGATCGCAAGAAACGTCACGATGTCATTGACGGCCTGTTCGCCGGCAGCAAGAAACTGCAGGATGCGACGCCGATGCGGCTCGGCAATGGCCGTGAAGATGTCCGTTGTCGCCGCAGTGCGTGCCATGGGTTCAATATATGCTTGAATGGGAATATGTCAAGCGGAAAGCCGACGATGCCGGAAATTGCCGCGGCAGGGGAGTTTCGTCGCGTAGAGTGCCCCGCGGGAGAATGCACTATGCGCCACACCGTTCGACACGCCGGGGGGCTCTTTGTCCTGATGCTGATCACCACGCTCGTCGGCTGCGATGCCGGCCAGCGTGGTTTGAAGACCGAGGTCTTCGTGATGGGCATGATTCACGGGGACCATCTGTCCAGTGAGGCATACGGCCCTGCCGTGATCGACGCGATGGTGCGCGCCTATGACCCGGATGTGGTGCTCGCGGAGATCCCGCCAGACCGTCTGGATGAAGCGCTGACGAGTTATCGAGACTCTGGCGCGGTGACAGAACCGCGCGTCCTGCGCTTTCCCGAATACACCCATGTGATCATCCCGCAGCAGGCGGAGCTCGGATTCACCATTGTGCCGTGTGCGGCGTGGACGCAAGCGATGGCTGAAGATCGTCAGACCAAGTTGGTGCGGTGGCGTGAAACGCGCGCGATGGAGTCAACCGAAGTTCAGCGCGCGCAGCAGGGAGCAGAAAAGGTGATGGCGCGTGAGGGACTGTCAGGGTCGCCGGAGGGCATTCATACCGATCGGTACGATGCGTTGGTGAAGCAGGCGCTCGAGCCGTATGACCGACACTTCAACGATGATCTCGGCGCGGGCGGTTGGACCAATATCAACGCGGCGCACTATGCGCTGATCGATGAGGCGCTGGATGATGTTTCGGGCACAGGGCAGCGCGTGCTGATCACCTTCGGCGCCTGGCACAAATACTGGTTTCTCGAACAGCTTCGTGAGCGGAACGATGTGACGCTCGTGACGTATCGCGATGTCATGCGTGCGATGGAGTCCCCGACGACGCAGCCTTGACGCGATTCCACGGCATCCGCGCCAGCAGTTTGGCCATACCGCACCAACCGGATGCGCCAGCAAACACGAGGCCGGCTCCGACGAATGCACTGATGCCGTAGAGCCATGGCGACACCGTACTGCCGGCAATGACGCCAATCAGCACCAGCGAGCCGGCGGTCATCTGCACCTGCCGCATGACGTCCAGTCGCGGCGCGGATGCACTCCGCTCGGTCGGTCGACCATCGGCCTTCCAGGCTTCAATACCTCCCGCGAGGTGGCAGATATCTTGACCGTCGGCGAATCGCTCACATGCTTCCGTCGAGCGTTTACCTGTCCGGCAGTGCAGGACGACACGTGCATCGCCAGAGTGCGCACGAAGTTCATCGGCCCGGAGTGTGTCAATCGGAATATTGACGGCACCATCGATCCGTTCATTCGCGTGTTCGAATGGTTCGCGCACGTCAATCAGCTTCACGTTGCCGTTGGCAAGCCATTGCGCGAGGGTAGCCGGAGTGACGTCAATCATGATGGCGGATCCTGTTGATGCAGTCATCTCGAAAACGCTCCATGCGGCTGCTCATCCGTTGTTGTCGGTTCGGACATGCTCAGGCCATCGCGTGCGCGGCTTCCCACGCCAGCATGCCTCCCTGGAGGTTCGTGACGTCAAATCCAAGTCGGCGAAGGTACGCGCTCGTGCGCGCTGAACGCCAGCCCGTGCGACAGTTCACGAGCAAGCGATGATCGCCCGGGACTTCGTCCAGCCGACTTGCGATGCGCGTGTGGGCAACGTTGATCGCATGAGGAATATGACCCTCGGCAAACTCGGTGGCGCGCCGCACATCAAGAACCTGGACGTCAGGCGATTCGGCGAGTTGCAGAGCTTCTTCAACCGTGACTTCCGGAATCGTCCGAAGTCGAGACGCGAGATCCGTCCGGGCGCGAAGCTCGTTGGCATCAACCCAGCCGCAAACCTGATCGAGACCGACGCGGATAAGGTCGCGTAAGGCTTCGTCGAGGTTGTCCGGGTCGATAATGAGGTAGATCTCATCCTGCTCGCCGAGGAATGAGCCCGCATCGCTGTTGAACGTGTGCGACATCGGAATCGCGAGCGTGTCGGGGATGTGTCCCGCTCGAAATTCGTCCCACGGGCGAGCGTCGATGATCGCGACTTGCTGTGGGTTGAGTGCGAGCAGGTCATCGACCGTCAATTGTGTTGGCGTTGGGAGACCGCCAAGGACCGGCGGCCCGACTTTGTTCAGCCGCTTCATCGTCGCGAAGTACATTGGCGGCTCGGGCTGACCGGTCAGGATGAAGTCGATGAACTCACGTTCGGACGTCGCAGCCTGCAACGCGGGGTTGAATCGTTTCTCGTACCCGATGGTGCTCATCGGCACCGCACCGAGCGCCTTGCCGCACGCGCTGCCCGCGCCGTGCGCGGGCCAGACCTGCACGAAGTCCGGCAAAGGATCGAGTCGGTCGACCGTGTGGAACAGGCGGCGCGCTGACGGTTCCATGGCGCCCTGTTGGCCTGCCGCGGTTTCGAGAAGATCAGGCCGGCCGAGATCGCCGACGAAGACGAAGTCGCCGGTGATGAGGCCAATCGGTTCGGTTGCGCCGCTGCCGAGATCAGTCACGAGGTAGGCGATGTGTTCCGGCGTGTGACCTGGCGTATGCATCACCTTGAACTGGATGTTGCCGACGGTGAAGGCATCGCCATCATGCAGCAGGACATGGTCGTACGTGCCACCATCGGTTCGCTGATCGAGCCATTGGTACGTCCAGTCCGGTCCGCCTTCATGAGAGAGGTAGACGCGAGCGCCGATGCGTTCGGCGAGTTCACGTGCGCCTGAGAGAAAGTCGGCATGGATATGGGTCTCGGCCACGGCCACGATCGTGAGTTCGTGGCGTGCTGCCAGCTCGATATACCTGTCCACATCCCGTTCGGGATCGATGACGATGGCCTCGCCGGTCCGCTGGCAACCGAGCAGATAGGCGGCCTGAGCAAGTTTTTCGTCATAGACCATTCGCATGAACACGGGCAGACTCCTTGCGAGGCGTCAGATTCGCCTGAAATCCGGTCAGGCAGATCGATCAGAAGGGTCAGTGTAGCACTGGGGTATCGGTTTGGACCTTGGGGAGATCACCCCGTTTGAGGTGCGATGAGCGGGGGAGAACCGCGGCGAATCGGCATCGCGATCGGCATCCTGTTGCCGTTGGTACCGCCTCGTGAGTAGGATGGCCGCCTCGATGTCTGCCGTGCGTCAAATCGTTGAACGTCTTGCCCGAGGCCGTGTGCTTCGACGACGTCTCCCCGAACCGTTTTCGACGGCGGAGATCTTCGTCACGCCCGATGCTGCGCTGCGGTATCTGCGGCGAGGCCGCAAGGCGTTCCCGGAAGATCTGCTCGCGATTGCGGAAGAACTCATCACGCCCGGGATGAAGGTCTGGGACATCGGTGCCAACGTTGGTGTGTTCGGCTTTGCTGCGGCCGCCCGCGCGGGCAGCAGCGGTCGCATCCTTTGTGTGGAGCCGGATACCTGGCTCGTGCAGCTGCTGCGACGATCCGGTCGATCGCAGTCCGGTGATGTCGCGCCGGTCGAAGCGCTGCCCGCTGCGGTCGGCGCTGAGCCACATGTTGCGGAGTTCCTGATCGCAGCGCGCGGACGTGCTTCGAACGCGCTCGCCTCGGCGGGCGGTCGATCGCAGATGGGCGGCGTGCGCGAGCGTCACCTTGTGCCGGTGGTCACGACGGATCATCTGCTCGCTCGGTTTGCGCCGCCGGACGTCGTGAAGATCGATGTCGAAGGTGGCGAGGTTGATGTGCTGCGTGGATCGGCAACACTGTTGCGTGAGCATCGACCGTTGATCTATATCGAAGTCGGTGAAGACCAACAGCAGGAGATCACGTCGCTGCTGCGTGATGCGTCATACGCACTATTCGATCCGACGCAACCAAAGTCGGAACGCAAGGCGCTTGATGCGTGCTGTTTCAACACGCTGGCGATTCCATCCGAGCGCGCAGGCTGACTCGAGCGATCACGATATCGAGCCTATGCCGGTTTGCTCCACGATATATTTGGCGGCGTCGCGCGGATCATCCGTCGGATACGTCATGTCGAGATCCGAATCGTCGATCGTGGCGTTTCGAATCATGGTGTCGCGCAAGAACGTACGCAGGTGGCCCCAGTAGTCCGAGCCGCACGCGACGACGGGAAACCGCTCGATCTTGCCGGTCTGAATCAGCGTGGCGGCCTCGAACGCTTCATCCATCGTGCCGAATCCACCAGGCATGAGGACAAACGCGCACGAGTACTTCATCAGCATGACCTTGCGAATGAAGAAGTAGTTGAAGTTCACCGTCCGATCCACGTATGGATTGGCCTGCTGTTCGTGCGGAAGAATGATGTTGCACCCAATCGATGGGGCGCCAGCGTCGCGTGCGCCTCGGTTGGCGGCTTCCATCACCCCCGGGCCACCGCCGGTCATGACTGTGAAGCCTGCCTCGCCGAGCTCGCGACCAACATCGCGGGCGAGCTGGTAGTAGCGATGGTCTTCCTTGAATCGCGCGGAGCCAAAGACGGTGACGCACGGGCCAAGTCCGCGCAATCGGTATGCAGCGCGTGTGAATTCAGACCAGATTCGACCGGACCGGGCGATTTCGCCCAGCCAGTTGCGTGCATCGTTCAGAAATCGCCGCTCGTGGTCGTGCCTGGACATTCGAATCCGCCTTCATTCACATTTGCTGTCGCATCATCCCTTCTGATATATCATGCGAGATTCGCCGGTCCGAAGGGGTGACTGGCGGTCAGAATACATCACGCCGAACCATCGGGAGATGCACACCGTGGCAGATTACGCACATCCGGAGGTCCTGGTCACCACCGACTGGGTCAACGAACATCACAACGATCCCAACGTGCACATCGTGGAGATTGATGTCGACACCACATCGTACGATCAGGGGCACATTCCTGGCGCCGTGGGCTGGAACTGGCAGACACAGCTACAGGATCAGGTGACGCGCGACATTGTCGATCGCGCTGGTTTCGAAGCACTCATGAGCGCTGCGGGCATCAACCCGGATGACACCGTCGTGCTCTACGGCGACAACAACAACTGGTTCGCCGCCTACGGTTTCTGGCTGATGAAGATCTACGGCCACCGTGACGTTCGCCTGATGAACGGTGGACGCAACAAGTGGATGAATGAAGCCGGTCGCGAGACCACGACCGATGTGCCCTCGCCGGCATCAACGTCGTACTCCGTGTCCGGCCATCATCCCGAATTGCGCGCTCACGCATCCGATGTGCTGGATGTCGCGCGGCAGGGTACGAAGAATCTCGTCGATGTGCGCAGTCCTGATGAATTCACCGGCAAGGTCATTGCGCCTCCGGGCATGAGTGAGACCGCGCAGCGCGGCGGCCATGTTCCGGGTGCGAAGAGCGTGCCGTGGGCCACGACTGTGGCTGAAGATGGCACGTTCAAGCCGATGGATGAACTTCGCCACCTGTACATGGACGTCAATGGTCTTGATTCATCGCAGCCGACCATCGCATATTGTCGCATCGGCGAACGCTCCAGCCACTCATGGTTCGTGCTGAAGTACCTGCTCGGGCTCGACAACGTGCAGAATTACGATGGTTCATGGACGGAGTACGGCAATCTTGTTGGCGCACCGATCGCGGTTGGTGCACCGGAACCGGTTGCGGCATCCTGATCGCGCATTCAGATCGCCAATACGAACGCACGCTCGGCCATCTGGTCGAGCGTGTTGTTTTTTCCTTCGAATACGTCATCAGTCGGTGGAGTCGTCCAGTTGCAAAGCATGCTGGAGGGTCGTCGCCAGCCACCGCAATTCCTCATCGGATCGCTCTCGAAGCAGGTGCAGCTTCTTTCGACGCGATCGGGTGCCAACGCTTTGTGCCGCATGCATGCTGATCTGCAGGTCCAGAAGCGGTTCATCATTGATCTCGATTCCACTCGGCCCGACACGAATGGACGCGATGTTCGTCCCGTCGATCGTGATGAGCCGTTTGCGCATCGGACTCTGCTCCGCGATGACCAGCGCGCCGCCAACGATGTCCAGCATCGTGCGGGCGTGCGCCTGATGAATCGCTGATCGCGCGAAGAACACACCGACGATGGTGAAGAGACCAAGGACGGCTGCGGGGATCGCCACCGAACCGGCTCCGGTCAACGAGACGCCGCGTTGCATGACATTCGACGCGACCACGCAGACGAGCACGATGTCAAAGACAAGCACCAGCGCGCACCAGATGAACGCGAACGCCATCTCCCCGCGCTTCCCTGCACCGTACCCGCGCGCGGGCACCACAATCGCCAACTCGCCGGCAGTGCACGCCACCGTGATTGTGCTGTCGTCAGGCAGCGAGGGAGGATTCCTCACATCGCCTTCGGCGTCTGCCAACTCATCGTGATCCGTAGACCGCCGCGCGGCATCGGTGTCTTCGAATATGGACGCGGATCGTGGTTGGTAATCATCGTCAAGCAGCGCATCGCGCGCAAGGTCTGCCCGTTGGAGATTCTGCACAAGGATCGGCGCGAGTGCTTCGACAACGTCTGGCGGAAATGCGACTGCGGTGATAAATCGATCGGCATCGCGCCGGCCGTCCGTACCGGCTTTGATCAAGGTGAGACCCGCAACGTTGTGGAGCAGCCGCTGAAGAAACGCGGGCACTTCCGGGGACGTGTCATCATCAGCCCGCAGGATCTCGATGTCGGAGAATGGGCCGGCATGGGTGCGCCGGAGCTTCTTCGGCCCGAAATGGTCGTGCACCGTGATGCCCGTGGAGTTGATATGGAACCTTGTCTTCGTCTTCAGCGCGTAGCTCGCCATGCGCAGGAAGATGATCGCTGCAATCAACTGAACTCCGTCGACAACCAGAGCGGCGGAGAAGGCAAACCCGCTGTTGAGCGACCGGCTGACATCCACGATGACGTCAATCACGAGCACGACCGCGATAGCGAGCGGGATCAGCGCGATGAGTCGCAAGCGACCGAGATCGCGAGACGGCAGCGTAATCTCGGTCCCATCGCCGACCAGACGCTCGCGGATCGTGCTTGTCTCACGATGACTCATGACAACATTGTGCCGAGAAACCGAAGAGCGTGCGTGCCTGCATCACGTCGAACGCGATTTGCCCTTTTTCTTCGGCTTCCTGGACTTCTTCGTACTCTGTGCGTCCGTCTTGTCAGCGTTGCGACCGCCGGTCGGCTTGCTCGCATCTCGACGTGTGTCGGCTTTAGGTGTCGTCACTGGAATCGCCGGAATCAGTTCGCGCGTTGAGGCAGCCGGCGTGACACTTCGGGTCACGGTGGTCCCGGATGATGCATCCAGTTCCACGCGTTCCGTTTCGCGCGTGACGCGCTCCAGCAGGTTGGGAACGCACGCTTCCGCAAAACCGGCGATGAACGCCCAGACGAGTGCTTTGGCGGCGTCCACGTTCTGGACCGGCAGTGAGGCCGAGGCGAAGTCGGCCGTTGTGGTGTATTCGACAGCCATATTGAATCGAGGGAACAGCGCTCCCTGCACGATGCCGGACATGAACAGCACGTAGAGCACGCACGCAAAGATGCCGCCGATCAGCGGCGACAGGTAGATCTGGAGCAGCATCAGGAATTCAAGCCGCGGTTCGATCGATGCGCTGGGCTCGATTGGTAGACGAGACAACCGGCGAATATTGTTGGCGACGCCGCCAATGGTGCCAGCCATGAAGATGAACACGATCAATGAGTCCCATCGCGGGCTTCGAATCAGGACGGTCGCGCACAACGCAAGCGACAATGTGACGACAAAGGCGATCACCGTGATGTGCAGGCCGATGCGATTCATGCTGATGGATCCTCCACAATGCGCGCCCGAGGACCGGCGCGCTGAAGCATCGATCCTACAGGTCGCTGTAGTCGAGTCCAAGTGAATTGTGGCGGCGGCATCTGATGATTCAGGAGAGAATCGGCTCAGCGTGCACGCCGGTCGCATTGGCGGTCAGCAACGATCCAGGCTCAATGCGCGTCCATGCAGATCCCATGGTGCCAAGCGGTTCTGACGCAATGATGACCGCATCATTCGGGATAAGCGTGTCGCATCCTGCGAAGTCGCAGAGTGCTTCGGCGTGTTGAGAGTAGTACAACGTTCGCGCTTCACCGTGAGACACATACCGAAGCGCCCATATCGTGGCACCATCACTCACCGCACATGCGCAGTGGAATGGCTCAGCGACGTCAGATTGTGCGCGGCCATGTTCGATCCGTTCCACCATGCGCCGCAATGCGGTGGGAGGATCATCGCGCAGCCCGTACGTCAGCGCAAGGTAGAACATGCATTCGGAGTCAGTGCTTCCCTTGAGGTCATCAAAGAGGTCGGCGTCGATGTCGGCGTACAGAGACTGCCGCATTCGATCGAAGCCTGGCACAGATCCATTGTGCTGAAACAGCCAATGGTCGTAGCGGAATGGATGGCAATTTGATCGTTGGATTCCGCCGGCGGTCGCTTTCCGAACATGCGCAAAGAACAGGCTCGTACGAATCTGATGCGCCAGCGCGTGCAGGTTCGTGTCATTCCAGATTGGAAGGACATCGCGGAACAGGCCCGGTGTATCGCGTGTGCCGTACCAACCGACACCGAAACCATCGCCGTTCGTTGGCCATTCGATTTCGCGCGCATCCAGTGATTGGTCAATCAGAGAGTGGCTTGGTTGAAGCAGCAACTCATCCATGAACATCTCGGGGCCGAGATACGCGAGCCATCGGCACATGTGTGTACTCCTTCAACGATCGGGCGCGAGACTCTAGCACATCATGGTCGGCAGCCATAGAAAAACCGCCGACAGATGTCGGCGGTCGGTCTGGCATGGATTGGTGTACTGCGATCAGCCGGCTTTGCGGAACTCGACCGACACTTCATCAAGGCGCTTGAGCGATGACTTGATGCCGCGAATGTCGTTCTTCTCGATCTTCTTCTCGAGTTTGCGCATTACGCCTTCGATCCGTGCGAGTTCTCGATTCGGGATCATGTGGTTGTTGTGCCGGAGCCACTCGTGAATGTCTGCTCGGACCTTTTCCGCGTGATTGCGCAGGTTGAGCGTCGATTCGCGTTCGTCCTGCTGGGCATCCTTGGCGGCCGTTGTCTGCTTGACGCGCTCCATTTCGGAGTCGTCCATCCCGCATGTGCCGGTGATGATGACGTTCTGAGATTTGCCGGTGTCCTTATCCGTGGCCGTCACTGAGAGAATGCCATCAGCGTCGATGATGAACTTCACATCGATGCGCGGCACCCCTCGCGGCGCACGACGAATACCCGAGAGCTGGAAGACGCCGAGCGGTCGGTTCTCCATGGCCTGTTTGCTCTCGCCTTCGAGCACGTTGATCGGCACAGACGTCTGGTTGTCACGGGGCGTTGTGAACAGTTCGGAAACGTCCGCCGGGATCGGCGTGTTCTTTCGAACAAGCACACGCATGGCGCCGCCGGCGGCTTCGATGCCGAGGCTGTGCGACAAGACGTCCATGAGGTGGATGTTGTGCAGATCGCCTTGCAGCACGCCACCGAGGGTCGCAGCGCCGAGCGCCACGACTTCATCCGGATTGATCGACTTGTCGAGTGCATCGGTGTTGAAGACATCGCGGGCGAGCTGCTGGACTCGCGGAATACGCGTCGAACCGCCGACCAGCACGACATCGGAAATATCGCTGGCTTTCAGCTGCGCTTCCGCCATCAGCACTCGGCACGCGCGCTGGATGCTCTCGAAGAGATCAGAGCAGACCGCCTCGAAACGTTCGCGTGTCAGCGTGTACTCGAGGTGCAACGGATTCCCGCCGTCAACACACACGTACGGCATGTTGATGCGTGCTTCATCGGATTCCGAGAGCTGGCATTTGGCTTCCGTGGATGCTTCCTTGAGTCGTTGCAGCGCCATGGCGTTTTCGCGGAGGTCGATGCCGTGACGACGACGGAAATCGTCAGCAACGATATCGATGATGCGCTGGTCGAAGTCGTCGCCGCCGAGATGCGTGTCACCATGTACGGCGAGGACGCGGAAGTTGCCGCCCTGAACTTCAAGGGCAGACAAGTCAAACGTACCACCGCCGAAATCGAAGACGACGAGCTTGCGGTTGCCACGGCGTTCCATGCTGTAGGCCAACGCGGCCGCCGTGGGTTCGTTGATGATGCGCTCGACCTTGAGGCCGGCAGCAACACCGGCGTCGATCGTTGCTTGTCGCTGGGCGTCATTGAAGTACGCGGGGACCGTGATCACCGCGCGTTCGACGGGTTCGCCGATGTAGATTTCCGCGTTTCGCTTGATCTCATGCAGCAGCATGCCGGAGAGTTCCTGGGGTGCGAACAGGCGGCCACCTGCGCGGATCTTGACGTACTTCTTCGCCTTCCCGACGACCTGGTACGGGACGATCTTCTCTTCCTTGGCAACTTCTTCGTGACGTCGACCCATGAAGCGCTTCATGGAGTAGACCGTGTTCTCGGGGTTGGTGACTTGCTGATTCTTCGCGGCGGGGCCGACGAGAATCGTGCCATCTTTCTCGATTGCAATCATCGACGGCGTCGTGCGCTGTCCGGTTGCGTTCGGAATGATGCGCGGCTCACCATCGATGTACACGGCAACGACACTGTTGGTCGTGCCCAGGTCAATTCCCAGTACTTTCGACATGACGACTTCAACCTCTGCTGCTGGAACTCTATTGCCCACGCATGGTGGAGCACGGCGCGACGATATGCGCTCAGGAATCTGATCCGGTGGCCACCGACAACGGAATGGGGAACTCAAGCGAGCCCTGTTCCTCATCGCTGAACTCGATTCGTTCGATCTTGCCGCTCAGCACGCCCGGCAATGCGCCATCGGCAATGAGCATGTGCACGCTGGCAGGAACTGTGCGATCGTTGAATGTGAACTCGTAGTTCGCGATGAAGCTCGCGCCACGATCGGTCTGCACGATGTCCTGTGTGTCCTGGAGCGTCACCGACTGCAGACCGCCGTATCGGCGACGCAGCGTGTCGGAGAAGCGTGCGATCGATTGATCGCTCGCCATGCCAGCATCGTTGATGAAGGCGGATCGGAAGTCATCGGTGTTGCCTGCAAGCGCATACGTGATCACGCGCTCCGGACCGTTGGTGGCGAAGTCGTAGACGCGATATGCCTGCACGCCGGCAAAGACCTGAAGCACGCTCGATACGAGGCCAAAGCACAGCCCGGCCATCGCGAGCGATCGTCCCTTCAGGGCAATGGAGTCCTTGGTGCGCTGCATGGCGAGAAAGCCGAGGACACAGGCGACCATCGGGAAAAGCGGTATGAAGAACAGAATGCCGAGCACGAATGACGCTAATGCCATGATGCTCAGGCTTCGCTTCGTGGACTGCACGCGAACCGACCGGCTGCGGCCGAACTCGTCTGACACGAACTCATTGGGATTGGACATCGGTCTCGCCTCTCAATCGCCCGACCTGCGGGAGTATCCGCATGGTCATCGGCACAAATCGGCCGGGCAATTCGTGGCGAAACGGGCGAAAGATGCGTTCAGTGCGCGTGTGACCGATAACGCACCCAACGGATACGTCAGAACTGTCACAGACGAACCGGACCCTTGACGGGCGATAACCGCGAATCAATTCGTGGACAGCGTCGTGATATCAAACGTCAGCGGACCATCTGGTCCAAGTGGCCATCCCGCTTGCATCCACAACAGCAGCATCACCGTCCAGATGATGGTGAACACCACTGTGTACGGCAGCATCGTGGAGATCAGCGTTCCCATGCCGGACTTCGGCACATACTTCTGCATGAACACCAGGACGATCACCAGATAGGCATTAAGCGGTGTGATGATGTTGCTGACCGAATCGCCGATGCGATACGCCGCCTGCGTCAATTCAGGGCTGATGCCAATCAACATGAGCATCGGGATGAAGATCGGTGCAAAGATCGCGTACTTCGCGCTCATCGAACCCACGAACAGGTTGAATGCAACCGTCAGCAGGATGAAGGCAACGATCAGCATCCATGCCGGCAAGGCCGCTTGTCCGAGCGCCTGGCCGCCAAACCACGCGAGCATCTGATCCAGGCCTGAGTACTTGAATGACTCGATGAACTGCGCCGCGAAGAACGCGAGCACGATAATCGGCGCCATAGCGGCCATCGACTCGATCATCAGCTTCGCTGCGTCCTTGTCGTTCTTGATCGACTTCGTCGCGACGCCGTACACGATCCCGGGAATGATGAAGCAGAAGAACAACATGGGGACGATCGCATCGACCCAGCGATCAAAAGCGACTGCTTTCCCGTTGAGCGGCGCGTTCGGAATCATGATCATCGCGAGGAAGATTCCAAGCACGATCGCGAACGACAGGCCGGCCCAGCCCATGCCACGGACTTCCTCTGGTGTGAGTTTGTGCTCGGTGAAGTCGACGGTGGTCGTCGTCGGCGGTCCGCCATCGGCTTCGGACTTCGTCTTGAGACGTCGTTCAACGAACAGTGAGGTCACGGCCCAGCCAGTCAGCGTGATGACGAACGTGGAGGCAATCATGAAGTACCAGTTGCATGCCGGGTTCATCAGGTATTCCGACTCAATGACCTGGCCGCCGATCGTGCCGAACTCGGCGAGCATCGGATCAAGGCCGGTGATGAACAGGTTGGCATTGAAGCCGGCAGACACACCGGCAAAGACCGCGGCGATACCCGCAAGTGGCGACCGACCGACA
Organism: Planctomycetota bacterium; assembly: GCA_039029515.1. Lineage (GTDB taxonomy): Bacteria > Planctomycetota > Phycisphaerae > Phycisphaerales > SM1A02 > JBCCFX01. The sequence continues at coordinate 9,129 of JBCCFX010000017.1, read as the reverse complement.
GAGATGAAGAGCATGGCCGCGAGTGGGGGCAGAACGACATATCCCGCGTCGAGCGTCATCGATGACATGATGCCGATGAAGACCATCGATGGTGTCAGCATGACGCTCGGGACGATGAGCGCAAAGGATTTGAGCAGCGCGCCGAGCAAGCCGGTGCGTTCCGCAATGCCGATGCCCAGCATGCCGACCAGCACCACGCCAAGCGGCGGGAACTTCATGAAGTTGTCAACGAGGTTGTTGAAGATCCAGAAGATGCCATCGCGCGTCAGGAGGCTGGTGGCTTCAAGCGGCTCGCCGTTGTCAATCCATTCGAGGACAGGCTTGCCGTCTTCGCCCAGTACGGCCTGTTGAATCTCTGTGCCGTCGTCCGCGAGCACGGTCTCCATGATCGGCTGCGGGAGCTTCGGCTGAACGGACCATCTGGCCTGAACCGCCACGGCGGACATCACGATCACGAGCAACGTGCCCATGAGGAACAATGTCGCGGGGTCAGGCAGTCGGTTACCCACGCGTTCGATCAGATCAAGAAGACCGCCAGAGGCGGCAGTATTGTCGGTGTCGGCCATGCGAAATTCTCCGGTCGCGGATTGTACGGCATCCGCACAAACGTGGTGTCGAGCCGATCCACATCGTGACGACTCGCGGCGGGCGGGCTATGCTGCTCACGGAGGACAGTCTGCGTTCAATCTCACTGGGAGATCGCAGTCGTGAAGTACGTACGTGTCGAAACCGACGATCAGGAAGTCCGCTGGATCAACCTGTCGCAGATCAGCCGCGTCACCATGGCCACCTCGGCCACGACGGACGATCCGCTCCTCGTCGTCTTCTTTGCCGACGGTCAGGCGGAAACCAAATTCGAGATCGATGGCCATTCCGATTTGAATCGGTCGGCGATCAATCGGGTGACGACGGTCCTCGATCGACTTGCAGTGGAATGATGGCCAGTTGGACCTCGACTCAGTTGTCGTCGAGCAATCGCTTGATGGTCTGTTCGAGCTGCGCGCGCATCGTCGTGTGTGCATCACCAGTTGCGGGTCCGCGATAGCCTGAATATGTGGCCCGAATTCGACCGGTGCTGTCGACAAATAACAGCGTCGGGTACGACTTGACGCGATCAATGAACGGCAGCGCTTCGCCCGCTGCGGCTTTGTTGGTGTTGCCGCCGATGAGTACCGGCCACGGCGATCCCGTGCCGACAAATTGTTGCATGTGCTTCGTCACGCTCTTGGCGGCATCGGTTGGATTGTCGGAGACCTCAAACGCGATGCCGACGACTTTCAGTCCGCGGTCGCGATACCGTTGCTCGAACTCATGGAGCAGGATCGAGGCATCGGCACAGTTCGGGCACCACGATCCGAACACATCAATGATCGTGACGCGACCGAGCAATTCGCCAAGTTGCGTTGATGTACCGTTGAGGTCCGGCAGTGTGAGGTTGCGCACATCGCCGTCACCGACGATATTGACTTCCTTGAATCCATCAGGAAGCTCAGCGCTTGCATCGCGCGTCGCCGTCCAGGTTTCGTGCCACCAGTTGCCGGACCAGAATTCGCCATCGATCGTGCCGTCATCCTGCATGCGTGCGTGAAACAAGAATGCGTGTGCGCCGTCAAAGCAGGAGAGACGCATGAGATCGCCATCGACGCGGCCTTCGAGATACCGATAGTCGCCAGTCGTGGTCAGAAATGTACCGGTCGCACGGTGTAGCTGATCGACGTCGAAGATGCCGATCGCGCGTTCATCGGATGATGAGAAGTCCACCGACCATCGGCCGGCGAACGCTCGGTTGTCGCCGGCGTCGGCAACAGGATCAAATCTGTCGTGCGGGTCGTTCACGGCTTGTGCTGACCAGGGCACCGATGCGTTGCCGGTCGATCGGCGCTTCGTCCATACCCCGGTGCCGATGCCAGCGTTCCATCGCCCGGTCTGGATCGACGAATCTGCGTATCCGCAGGGGATGATCAAAGGAATGATTGTCTCCTCGTTGCCATGCGCCATGACGCCGCGCAACTCGATGCGTTCCGGCCCATTGACGATTGACGCGACGACGTCCTGATCTGCATGCCGGAGTTCAAGGACGAATGGCATCGGGCCGCCTGGCGATTCAAGTTCGATGCGATACGTCGTGATGGCGCCATCATCAGGACTTGCGGTCATGGTGGCGGTCTGCATCAGCATCATCAGTGTCTTGGTGATCATGCAACGAGTCTATGGGGCGTTCGGTCACTTCGCCAGATATCACATGGCGGCGATATGATGACCTTGTGGACGAGTTTTCCTTGTACTCACTGCTGTCGGTCGGTCTGCTGCTGTTCATTCAGATCGGTTTCGGGATCCGCGTCCTGATGCGTCGGCAACCGCTGGCGAATACGCATGCGTGGCTACTCGTCGTATTGTTCCTGCCGCTGGCCGGGATATTCCTGTATGCGTTGATCGGGGAGAACCGGCTCGGTCGACGACGTCTCAAGCGGTTTGTCGACACCACCACATCACTGGAGCCGTTTCACAACCGGCTGTGGGCGCATCGCGAACAACGATGGGATGAGTCGGAGCGCCGGTTCAAGCATCTCGCGATTCTCGGGAACAACTTATGTAATTCGCCGGCGCTGGTCGGCAACGAGTTGCGTCTGCACGCCGATGCAGTTGGCACGTTGGATTCCATGATTACGGACATTGATGCGGCGACATCGCATGTCCATCTGCTGACGTACATCTTTCAGGAGTCAGGCCATCCGATCGATGTCGCGGAAGCGCTCATACGTGCCGCACATCGCGGTGTCGAATGTCGAGTCGCCGTCGATGGTGCCGGCAGTCGGTCATTCCTCAAAGGTTCGTTGTGTCGAAAGCTGCGTTCGAGCGGCGTGGATGTACTCGAGTTGCTTCCGGTGAATCCGCTGCGTCTGCTGGTCGCGCGGATCGATCTTCGGAATCACCGCAAAATGCTCGTTGTCGACGGCACCATCGCGTACACGGGATCACAGAATGTCACGGATGACACGTTCAACGTCTCCCGCAAGTCTCGGGTCGGACCGTGGATCGATGCGACGGTTCGTATTCAAGGGCCGTCGGCACGAGCGCTTGGACTCGTGTTCATCGGTGATTGGAATGCGGATTCACCACGCCCGATTCGCGACCTCGATCGATACTTGCCGGTCATTCAACCGCCAGCGATTGATGCGTCGAGTTCGACGTCCGCGGTGCAGGTTCTTCCATCCGGACCAGGCAGCACGCCCGGTGCGATTCAGACGGCGGTCCTGACGACACTCTACAGTGCGCACGAAGAGCTCATCATGACATCGCCGTATTTTGTGCCCGACCAATCCGTTGTTGCCGGCCTGGCGGCAGCAGCGCAGCGCGGCGTTGACACAACGGTGATCCTGCCGAAGCACAACAACAAACGCCTGGTGGCGGCGGCAAGCCGAGCATCGTTCGAAGACCTGCTTGATGCGGGCGTGAAGATTCTGGAGTTTCGTCCGGGACTGTTGCATGCCAAGACGATTACGGTGGACCGCGACATTGCGCTCATCGGGTCTGCAAATCTCGATCAGCGATCGTTCTGGATCAACTTCGAGATCACCGTGGCGGTGTATGACACAGACTTCGCGAGCCATCTGCGCATGCTTCAGCGCGACTATGCGAATCAGAGCGATCAGATTTCGATCACGTCCTGGCGACGACGTACGAGCGTTCAGCGTGCATGCGACAACGCCGCGCAGCTCTTCGCGCCGTTGTTGTGATGACCTACTCGTGAGTCCAGAGTTCCCCGACGGTGCGACCGATGATGCGCGATCCATCGTCACCCGCAACCTCCAGGAGTCGGCGCATGGGGTCGTCCGGGGCTTCATCACTCAACTCAAAAGTTGAGTGGTGAATCGGCATCATGTACGCGGCGCCGATGCCATTGACCATGCGCCAGACCTGCTCTGGCGTGGCGTGTGCGTGCTCCCATGGTTCGTACGCGCCGATACCGAAGATGGCGAGGTTGGCGCCATCAATGTCATCAAAAGCGTCCGTCTCGGCTGTATCGCCGGCGAAGACGACGCGATGGTCCGGCGATTCGATCGTGTACGCGTTGCAACCACGGCCGCGATCAACCGCGACACGTGAGCCCCAGTGTGCGACTGGCATCGCCTTGATGTGCAGGCCACCGATGTGCACCGCGCGCCCCGGACAGAGCTCGATGATGGACGCGAAGCCGGGCGGGATCAGTGAGCCGGTACGTTCCGCGGTGATCACGGTCGTCCGCTCGTGCGCAAGGCGCTCCAGCGTGGGGCGATCAAGGTGATCGAAATGCGCGTGTGAGATCACCACGACATCGATGTGCGGCAGATGCTCCGGATCCACCGGCATTGGACGGTCACGACTGATGCCAAGCGTTCGTTTGCCGACGCGCGGGCCAACGCGGTGAGAGAACACGGGATCTGTCAGAATCCAGCGGTCAGCAATGTGGAGCAGCACGGTTGCATGACCGAGCCAGACAGCGCCAAGTGAGGCGTCGAATTCCAGCCCCGGTGGATGCGCGCCCGGCGCGTGACCGTGATGCCGGTTGTGATGCACCAGCGATTCCCAGAGATGTCGTGGATACCGTCGCAATCCTGACCGAATCATGCGGCCCATGCGACGGGTGCGATCACCGTTCGCCATAGGACGATGGTACGCAACTTACGGCGAGTCGTCCTGCGGTCGCGCATGGTCAAGCGAGGCGTCAAGTGCATCGCGGAGAACCGTCGTCTGGTCGTAACCGACGCGCTGCCCGATGCCGGCCGCGACATAAATCAGGACCACGAGCACGATGGCGATCGGAATGCAGAGCAAGCCGGTCGGCGAATCGCCAAGGACGACCTGTGAGAGACCGAAGAACACGCCGAAGATGGCGCTGATGATCACCATGCCGTACGCCGCCATGAACATCGTCCAGACGTTGCTGTTCGGACCGAAGTGTCCCGTGAGTGATGTGCCATCCACAGTCTCATGGACAATGACTTTCAGTTGTGGCGACCAGAAATGTCGGTCTGATTCGCGGACGCGCAGTTCCATGGATGCCGGCAACACCAGGCCTTCGCACGGGCACGCGGCTGATTCCAGCAGTGCGGTCATGCGCGATGTGACGTCCTTCGCCGGCATGGCGACGGTGCGTTCGATTCGTGGTCGAAGTCGTGGTGTGATCATGCCGGAATCGTGGCTCCGGATTGTTCATCATGGGCGACAAGTGCGTTGACGCAGTCGATGGCGCGGTTCATGAAAACAACGAGAAGCACCAGGTTGACCAGGCTTGGGAGGTAGCCGATCAGGGGCACCATACTGCAGAGCATCAGAATGCCGATGGTAAGGCCGACGCCTTCATGCGCACGCGGGGCGGCGACCTGGCGCTCAGCCGAGTAGCGATTGAAATCGATACACCAGCCCCAATAGACCGTGAAGATCCAGTAGAGATTGAAGAAGGGGATGAAGAGAAATCCGACGGCTTTCCCGGGCGTGGTCCGCGTGAGTTGGCCGTCCTGAATCGACGCCCACATTTTCCAGACAAGGACGAGGAGCAGGACGCCGGCGATGATCGACGGAATGACGCCCACGCAGATGATCGCGGAGCCCGCGACCGCAACCGCTTCATCCCGCGAAGTTGCGATCATGAGCAGTCCGGGGATCATCAGGAGGAAACTCACGGCATATGCACCAATGATGCCTCCCAGATACGCGCCTTTGGAAATCCGTCGTCGCACCGCGGGCGGTTTCATGATCGGAACGGGAACGCGAGGCGGCGCGGTTGCCGCGGTGGGTACTGCTGGCGTGGCTTTGACTGTGGGTGGGAGTGGGGATGACGTCGGCGATGCGGTGGTCGTTGCAGCGGTCAATTCTGGCGACCGCTTGCCTGCGCGCAGTGCTGCGAATCCTGCAAGTACAAGGAGGAGTATGCCGCCGGCGTCGAGCAGGCCAAGGAAGCCGCCGCCAACCCAGTCCATCCACCGGCTGGTCTCATACGTCCACATGCCGAGCATTTCGCGTTCGAAGCAGAACGCTCGGTAGAGCGGTGCCAGCAATGCTGAGAATCCGAGGAGGAAGGCGCCCGTGATCATCATGATGGCCACGCCAGTTTGGCGGCGCAAGCGCACGAGTGCGATGATGCCCGCGACGATTGAGAGCAGCAGGACCGGCATCCCGCGAGCGATATCCGTGGCGGCGATATCGCGGATCACTTCAGGCGGAAGATCTATCGGCATTGGTCATCCCCGCACGGTGATGAACGGTCCGACGGCCGCGCGAGCGACCGTCGGATCGAAGTCCATCAATCACTATACGGCGAATGCGAATCGCGGCCAGTCCTGAGACCGAGCATTCCGATGACCGGCATTCGTTGGTGGTCTGTCAATGACCATGAATCATTGCAACTGGCGCCGTGCCCGGCTCACAGAGGCATGAACTCGTCGGGCGCTGATCCACGCGGCGCCACGCGATGTCCAGTTGCGGCGTGATCACCTGCGCTTCGGCGTCTCGTCCCTGGGCGCGCAGTGCCTGTTGCAGTCCAAGCAACGACCAGCCATTGCCCGGATGTTTGGCCTGATCTTCGCGATACAACTGTTCGGCGGTCGCGTATTCGCCGGCAGACATCAGCAGTGCGCCCATGGCATGGCGCACGGGCAGCATCCAGGCTGGCGGTTCATCGTAGATGAGTTTGTCTTCGGCTTCGATGCCCGCGCGCAGGGCGCGCCATGCATCGTCAAGTCGACCTTCGCGGAACGCAAGCTCGCCTTCAAGCATGTGATCCGCAATCGGAAGCACATCGTGAATCTGGTTCGAGAACACCCACCAGTCCTCCGGCACGTTCCTGGCCTGCGCCTGATACAACGCAATCTCCTCGCGTGCTTCATCCGTGCGACCGAGCGCCGACAGCGCAATGCCGCGGGCGTAATGGTGGACGGCGAGCAGGACCGGCCGCTTCGCCGGCGGTGCAGGTTCCTCAAGGACATCGTGCCACTTGCCGAATCGAATCTGCACGTGATACGGCGTTGCCATGATGCCTTCAATCAGCCACGCGAATTGATCGAGCGCTTCTTCGGGCATGCAGCGCTCAAGCTCGCGTGCGGCATCCATCGCCGTGTCGTAGCGGCCTTCCATCATGGCGGCGAACGAGAGGAAATGCAGGTTGTGTGCGTGATACACCCAGTACATGCCGGGTTCAGTACCAGCTTCGAAGAACGCATGATCCGCTGCCACGGCGTCGACGTTCACATCCGCGGCATCTGCATACCGACCGACACGAGCGTAGAGATGTGACGGCATGTGCTGCAGGTGGCCGGCGCCGGGAACACGATCGCGCAACGCATCTGCTGCGGCTTCGGCTCGTTCAGGGTTCGGTCCTGCTTCCATGGCGTGAATGTACAGGTGGCACGCTTGCGGATGAGATGGATCACGTTCGAGCACGCGTTCGAGCACGCGGACGAACGTTGTCGTCTTGCCCTTGGGTTCAAGGTCGGCGGTCCAGTAATCCCACGGCTGAAGGTTCATCATCGACTCGGCGTAGATCACGCCGACATCCGGATGATCCGGCCACTGGGCGTACACGTCCGTCATCGCGGCAGCAAATGCCTCGTCGTATGGTCGCTGAGCGTCAGGGACTGGCCACGCGGTGCGTGCAGACAGCGCGTTGATCAGTGCGACTTCGAGTCGAGTCTCGCGGTCGATGCGCAGCTTTGCTTGTTCGATCGCTTCGGCGCCCGCTTGCCATTGCGCTTCGGAGATCTCCGCAAGGTTCACGTGCATACCGTTGGCGTACGCGATGCCCCAATACGGCATCGCGGCCTGTGGATCACGAATCGCCGCCTCGCGAAACGATCGGATCGCTTCGCCATGATTGAAGCCGTACAGACACAGCAGGCCTTGATTGAACCAGGCTTGCGCTTCCGCGGAATCGGTCGTGATGGGGAAGTGATAGACATCGAGGCCGTCGTAGAGTCGTGAACCGGTGACGGTCGGGGCGATCGATCGGTCGACAGTCTGCTCGCTCGCGCATCCACCCCCGAAAACGAGCCAGATGCCGATGCCGATGGCCAGCGTTCTGCGTTTCATACGTGATCTCCTTGGCGCGTGACGATGTGTTCACTCCGCCTGTCGGCCCCGGCGTGGGGTCGATCCAGATGGAAACTGTACGTCACGCCAGAAGATCAGGGCGCAAAGCAGGCTCGGACCCTGCCACAAGAATCAAGAAAATTTGATTCGCTCGTCGCGGGCTGGTCGTACGGGTGGTAGTTCATGGCGTCGCCAATGGCGGTCAATTCGGCAACGAATGGGGCGTCGGTGCTGATCTCGACGTTGGCAACGGTGATTCGATCACCGGTTCCGTCACGTCTGTCGATTCGGTGAACACGGGATCATCTTCGAGTAGGAAGGTCTGTCCATCCGGCATCGGCGCGGCGTGGACCGACTGCGCTGCGAGCATGTCCTTGGGAAGAATGAACGAACCGATGGCGACGCCAGCGAGCAGGGCGTACGCGCATGAATTGACGAGTCGCTGGTGATCGGACATCCGTGTTCTCTCTCTTCCGTACGGCATGCTTGCGGCGCGTTGGGATTCCTATCCCCTTGTCATCGGACGATTCGCGTGCCATTCGCACCAGCCATTGGTCCGAAAAGTCCTTGTTGTCATATGACTTCATGGCCTGCGAAGATCAGGCGCACCTTGCGGCCTGGAAGAGCTGGTCGCATCGTCACGGCGCATGAACGGTGCCGAAACATCGCAGGCCCAAAAACCACAGAACCACGCGTGTGGGTCACGTGTGGTTCGTGGTTTCCTGTTGGTTTGGTGCCGCAAAGCGGCGGGAGGAGAAAGAGGAGAAGGAAGAAGGTCAGTGTGAGGCGAACGTCACGTTGCTCATGCCGCGAGGAGTGCGTCGCGGTCTCGGTCGGCGCGGCGGCGTCTGTCGCGTCGCCGATCAACGCGCTTGATGACGCTGCGTTTGGCGCGATCAGCCGCACGGTCCACGACTCGGTAGACATCATCATCAATGTCTTCGATGACGATGGGCTCGCCGGAGGTCAGATGAACCATCAGGCGGCATTGCTTGTTTACGCCGCCGCGTGGTCCGTTAATGCCCTGGATTCTCAGGGCGACATTTCGGACGGCGTGCGAAATGT